>CAIWKU010000564.1 GCA_903913355.1 uncultured Bacteroidota bacterium
CTTTTTGCTTTTGCTTCTCAGAGTTGGATGATGTTCGTTTTTTTAATTCCCTATTGTTTGGGAGGAATTGCCGGCCCGGCTTTGCAATCTATTATTTCCGGACATGTGCCACCTAATGAACAAGGAGAACTACAAGGAGCCCTAACCAGTTTAATGAGTGTTACTTCCATTGTTGGCCCATTGATGATGACTAATTTATTTGCTTATTTTACTGATGCAAATGCCCCGATATATTTTCCTGGGGCCCCCTTCTTATTAGGATCTGTTTTCATGCTGGCAAGCGCTATTTACGCCTATTCAGCTTTAAAATCAGAAAAAACCAGTAAGGTTTAAATTAATCTTTAAAAGCCTATGCTGTTAGCTTTTTCGGCTGCGCAAAAAATACCGGTATCGTATGATACTGGCAATCACCAATAGGATGAAACAAATTTCAGAAAGAAATTTTTCTGCATCCAGCCAATCAGTGGGCCTGTCCTTTAATTCGGGGTCCATCAGCAAACCATGAAAAATAAATAGTAATGCTGTGGCATATGAAAGTAAATGAATATTCTTCCATAACCGGAACCCCATTTTATTTTTGATGACTTTTTGGGTAGTAATGATCACTAACAGGAAGGCAAACAGGCTAATACTACCCAGTAATACGATCAGTGGCTGTTTGGGTGCCTGGATAGGCAATAGGATATTGCTAAAGCTGAAATGGGTTTCTTTATCCAATACCAAAAATATGGGATGCAACAGTACAAAAAGCAATGCAATATAGGCAGTCCAGTTATGCAGATCATCTATAGAGATCTTTTGGATAAATGGAGGGCATTTTTTCCAATAAGCTGAACGTTTATAAGCGGTACTCAACATCATTCCTAATAAAAAATTGAAAGTGAGTAATCCGGTTGCACATAAACCTAACCCCGCAGAAATATCCAGATATGAAATGCCGAACATAATTAGATTTTATAAGAGTGGCTCATATAGCCCCTCTTTGTTTATTTGATATGTGAAGTAAACCAACTATCCCTTATTTTCTGCATATCAGGTGTTACCATTTTGCCTGATTGTTCGAACGGAACCAGTATAACACCTGTCTGCTCTTGCAATGTTGCGGTTGTTTTTCTTTCAATCCCTCTGTGTTTGTACGTTATCAGAACGGCATCTCCCGGCTTTTTCATCTGAAGAAAATTATTTACATCCGATATACTCTTTACCTGTGTTTCATCCAGTTGCAATACCTCATCAGTAATATCCAGTCCGGCAAGATAGGCTGCAGTACCTTTTAGGGTATTTCTGTCGATCACCAATTTGTTGTTATCTCCGGATTGGGCTGGCATACCCCTTGCACTAAAACTACCCGAAAAAATGCCAAGTGTGGGTTTGCCTTCATTAGGATTCTTGAGATCATACCCTGCTTTAGCAAATAACCCCGCATAGTCAATAGGATCATGTCCATTTACGTATTTAGTAAAGAATTCAGCTGCAAATCCTGCATCACTAATTCCTGCAAGGGTTTCCTGCATTAAGGGAACTGTATAGGGAATCTCTGTTTTCCCAAAACGCTTCCACATGGCTTGCATAAATGCGTCGATGGTCTTATGATAACGTGTTTGCAATTCCAGGTCAAGGGCCAATGCAATCGCTGCGCCATAGGTATAATAAGAAGTAAACATATTGGCATAATTATTCTTATCAATAGAAACAGCAGCATCTACAAATACAGCATGCTCACTGGCCTGAACAGGGGAATAGTATTTAGCACCTGGCGAATTCTGTTTTGCATTGATCAGGTTAGCTGCGGTGGATAAAAAATTGTTGGAGCCTTGTAATCCTGCACGAACTAAAATCAATTCACCATAATACTGCGTAAACCCTTCTGCACACCATAGTTCAAAGCTCATATTACTTTTCTCAAAATTGAATGGCTCAAGTGATTTTGGACGGATTCGTTTTACATTCCAGTTATGAAAATACTCATGCGAGAAAACACCTAGTAATCGATCCGCCACAAAATTATTCATCGGTGTTGTAATCATGGTTGAATTCCGATGCTCCATCCCATCACCAAATACATAGGGATTGGCCCCGGCAATAAAGGTATAGGTACCATAATCATAATTCGGAAACTCCCCATAAACAGCACGTGCTTCTTCCACCATCTTTTTTACTTTTTGTGCAAGCTCATCTGCCTGCACTTCGGTAGCATTTGATTCCAAAGCAATGCGCATGGTAAATGTTTTGCCATCCGGATTAGAGATAGGCCATTGTCTTATCAGCTGGTTTCCGATTTTTGTGGGGCAATCCATAAAATACTGCAATCCAGGGGCGGTAAATCTATCCGGGTCCTTAGTAGGAACCAGTTGTGTTGCAAAAATACCTTTGTTCTCTTTTGGAAGATCAAATTGGATTTCAATAGGGGCTTTTTCCATCCCTTTTACCCACATAAAACAGGCAGGCATATTCAGGTGAATACTTTCCGGATCAATTCCGGCATAAGTGCCATCAGCATAATTGGCAAACAGGGTATAACTAAGGGTGATTTGCCCGGTATGTTGCGGAACTTCATAAATATCTCCATCAACTCTTTTTACCAAAATACTTTTGCCGGTAGCGTCTTTTGCTGCTACATCATATACATTTTTTCCAAACTCATGTGTTGCATACCTGCCGGGAGAAGATCTGCTCATTTTAAAAATTGCAGGGCCCTCCGCTAAATGGGTAACAGTTAATTCAATATGGGCTTCATGATGGATTGCATTTGGGAAAGACACTGCATACATCAGTTTTTGAGATTGGCTGATAAAAAATGAGAACAGGAAGAAAGATAGAAAAAGCAATTTTTTCATTGTACGGGTATTTAGTAATCGTGTTAGAATTGCTAAGATAAGTTACCGGATGGACTTTAACATACTCAAAAAATAAAGAAGTTACCGGCTTTTGGTTTAGCTTACCCACTGATTAAGAGTAGGTTATAAGCTGACCGCCAATTAAAAAACAGAATGGCAAAAGAATCAGTACAGCATATTTATTAGGTTAGCAAACATTTTACCGTTACCTTTGCGGCCATTAATTATTTACAATTTTACAAATGGACACACAAATCACAGGAACTGTTAAGTTCTTTAACGAAGAAAAAGGTTTTGGATTTATTAAGCATGATAACTCCAGTAAAGAAACTTTTGTACATGCAAACGGCTTGATCGATCAGATCGAAGCAAACGACAAAGTTGTTTTTGATGTACAAGAAGGACGTAAAGGCTTAAATGCCGTTAACGTGAAACGTTTAAGTTAACACTGAACTTTCTTAACCTACTATAAGGCCATTCAGCTTAGCTGAATGGCCTTTTTGCTTATTGCGTAGGAGCCAGAAACTCAACAGAAAGCCAATTCATCCTACTATTCAGGCATTTGAAGACTGTTTTGGGCAATAGAATTCAGGCATTCTTATATATTTGCACACTTAATAAAAATATATGTCAGAGAAGATGCAGCAATTAAGGGAAACCGTAGCGTATATCCGTAAATATGTTTCCGCGGAAGCAGGTACGGGTATTATTCTGGGAAGCGGGTTGGGTAATCTTTCTAACGAAATTAAAGTTGAGATAGAAATTCCATATAATGATATACCTCATTTTCCGGTAAGTACGGTAAAGGGACATAAAGGGAAATTGATCTTTGGGGAATTAGGTGGCCAAAAAGTATGGGTAATGGGTGGCCGCTTCCATTTTTATGAGGGTTATACTGCCGAACAGGTGGCTTTCCCGGTAAGGGTAATGCGATTATTAGGGGTGCACACACTTTTGTTATCGAATGCTGCCGGTGGAGTAAATAAGGCGTTTAAAGTGGGTGACCTGATGATCATTAATGACCATATCAGCTTATTTACCGTCAACCCTTTATTGGGTAAAAATGAGGACGAGTTGGGAACCCGATTCCCGGATATGAGCGAGCCATATAATAAAGGCCTGATCAAAAAGGCGAAAGAAATTGCCGCCGCAAACAAGATCGAAATCCATGAAGGTGTGTATACTGGCGTTACCGGTCCAACATTTGAAACCAGGGCAGAATATAAGCTGATATCTATCGTAGGTGGGGATGTGGTAGGTATGAGTACGGTTCAGGAAACCATCGCTGCCATTCATTGCGGAATGCAGGTATTTGCAGTGAGTGTAGTTACTGACCTGGGTATACGCGAGGAAGAAAATGTAATCACGCACGAAGAAGTATTGCAGGCAGCGAAAGACGCAGAACCTAAATTAACCCTTTTATTTACCGAGCTGGTAAAATCGCTTTAGACAGAACTTATAGCCAGAAAATAGCTGCCGGGGTGCTTAATTTTTAACGCCTTCATAAGTGGCTTTACCGTTATTTTACAGCACTTTTGCAAGCATGGGTTTACCGTTAAGGCAAAATATACTGATCGTTCTTATTTTTTTACTGCTAGGTAATTCAGGATTACTGGCACAGATGAGAACTGACGCCCAGACAAGCAGTTCCAGTATCAGTTATGATAGCCAGGGTAGACCGATCAAAAAAACAACCGGAAAAGATTCATTACAAAAAAGAGATAGGTTCGTTGATTCCATCACCATTTATTATCGGTATTTCGACTCAACCCGCAATCGGCTGATAGATTCTTCCATTAACGATTTCAGAACCCGATTTCCAATGCCTTATTATTATCATAATCTTGGCAATTTTGGAACAGCCGCCGAATCCTATTTCTTTAATCCATTAATGAAACCGGGGTTTGACGCCGGGTTTCATCAATATGATATTTACCAGTTCACTCTCGAGAATACAAAATTGTACCAGACCACAAGACCCTATACGGAATTATCTTATCTGTTAGGGAGTAAAGCGGAGCAGTTGATCAGTATTGTACATACCCAGAATAAGAAAAGCAATTTCAATTTTTCGATTGAATATAAGTTTAGTAATGATCCCGGGAACCTGAAAAACCAGAATGCCAGCCAGAATAATTTCCGTTTTACCTCCCATTACCAGACATTGAATAAAAAATATGAGCTATTTCTAATCCTGATTGCTAATAAAAGCGCTTCTTCAGAAAATGGGGGATTACAGGATGCAAAAAAACTGGATAGCCTGGCTTTGAATGATCCTTATGAATTGGAAACCCGAATGGGTATTGCAGGCACCGCTGTTAGAAATCCATTTAACACTACCGTTAATACAGGTAATATATATAAGCAGTCTACTGTTTTCCTAAGACATCATATCGATTTTGGTCCTAAGGACTCTTTGGTTACGGATTCCGTCACCTATAAACTATTCTATCCGAGAATCCGGCTGGAACATACGTTTAAATTAACTGGTAGTAGTTATAATTTCTTTGATAATAATGTGGATTCTGTTAACTCCGCCAGATATCTGGAATACTTCAATTATGTAAATAAATCCGATAGTCTTCGTTTCAAGGATTCCTGGAATGATATGACCAATGAGTTCAGTTTGATCTCTTTCCCTCAAAAAACAAACCAGAGCCAATACCTGAAAGCCAGCATTGCTTTACAAAACCTGAAAGGCACTTTTGATACTATCTCCAGTACCAGTTTATATAATGTGTATGTATCCGGAGAGTATAGAAACCGAACCAAGAACCAGGTTTGGGATATTGAAGCAAATGGGCAATTATACCTTACCGGATATAATTCCGGAGATTATGCAGCTTATATCAGCATGAAACGTATGCTGGGTAAAAAGCTGGGGTATTTTAATATTGGATTTCAGAATGTGAACCGTTCCCCATCTTTCCTTTTAAACCCACTGAGTAGTTTTCCTATTAAGAACAGAACCGGATTTGGGAAAGAAAATATTATCCGTGTATTTGCCTTGTATGAAAATCCACAGAGTGGTTGGAAACTGGGGGGCGAATACTTTGCTGTAAATAACTATATGTATTTTGATAGTTTTTTTTCAGCAAAACAAGAAGCCACTTTGTTCAATGTGTTACACCTGAATGCGGAGAAAAAATTTAAATTGTCGAGATACTGGAATTGGTATACAGAAATTCATATGCAACAAACTACCGGGCAAACTGCAGTTAACCTTCCATTCCTGTTAACACGCAACCGCATTGCTTTTGAAGGTAATTTTTCGACGAATCTGTTTTTGTCAACCGGGTTTGAAATGACCTATAATACCGCATATAAGGCGGATAATTATTCCCCATTTATTGGTCAGTATTTTGTTCAGAATTCCACCACTATCAGTAATCGCCCCGAAGTGAATGCTTTTCTGCATTTCCGAATCAAAAGCTTTAAAGGATTCTTCCGTTTAGAGAATCTAAATACCTTAAATGTCAACAATGGGTTTGCGTTTACCAAACTCAATTTTATGGCCCCGCAATATCCTTCCACAGGATTATGGTTAAGGTTTGGAATTTGGTGGAGTTTTGTAAACTAAAGGGTATTTAATAAGTGCAGTACTATACAACTACTCCTTAACCTGTGTTTTTTTCTTCTTACCCCAATCGATATGCCTGCCAAGTATCAGCTTCATAACAAGTCCGTCTGTAGCATTGGTTAAGCCAAACCCCGGACCGAAATTCACTTCCCATTTTGGGTCAAGGTAAAGATCAGCAACCAAAAAAACAGCCTGGTTTTGTTCGGGTAATTTATTGAAATTGTTAAGGGGCCCCATGTCGCCATAGTATTCTGCCCCGAGGCTAACTTTTTTCGAAACCGCATATGCAGCTTTAACATTGGGAGAAAAATCTGGTGCTGAAGGTTTATCTGCTCCCTGTAAAGTAACTCCTAAAACAGGATTAAAAGCCAGGTATAAATTTCCAAAGGTTTTATCGATGATCGGTCTTATTTCCAGGCTAAATGTTTCGCTGGCATACTGACTGCTTTGCCAACCGATTTCTGCAGACAGGCTTAGGCCTATAGGTAGTTTCCAGCTTTCCGGTGCCGCAATCCTTGGTCTGATATGCGAGCCAATCACTTTCCAGCCATGGTCAGGGGTGTAATTGGTAAAAAGATAAAGACCCACTTCAAAATTATCCGTAATACCTGTTGTGATTTCAACAGTTTCATGCAGAGAATGGTAGGATGGTAACACACCTTTTAGAATATTTCTTTGTCCGTTAAAAGTATAATTACTGTGCAATTCAAACATGGTTTGTCCTTTTTCCATGGTTGGTGCACCATACACTTGAATTTCGTAATTATCCTGTGCAAAGAGGAAGCCTGAACACAGGCAGCTTAGAATCAGTAATATCTTTCTCATGAGTCTTGTCTGGTATTCTGCAAAATTAAAACGGAATTCATCAAAACCCTTATTTTTTTAGGCAGGGTTCAGAAATAGAAAATTTGAAAACTAAACAGAGTATCTGAGAATGAAATATAATTAGTGTTTAAGTGATCTTTTTTTGATCATCCCTCCCTTGGTATCTTTCACACTATTCATAACAACAAATGCATTCGGGTCTATTTTCGTGATCTCTGTATTCAATCTGTGTAGTTCCAGTCGGGTGATAACGGAATAGATGATATCAATATCTCTTCTTTCGCCATGGCTGCCAAATCCACGTTTTCCTTTGTAAACAGTAACGCCTCTTCCCATAGTTTCAACAATCATTTTCCTGATCTCTTCACTATGAGATGATACGATGGTAACCCCGGTATATTCATCAATACCTTCAATCACAAAATCAAGGGTTTTCGAAGCGCCCATATAGGTAATTAGCGAATACAAGGCGGTTTCCATAGAGAGTAAATAGGCTGCGGCAGAAAAGATCAGGATATTAATGATCATGATAATATCGCCAATAGTGGTTCCAAATTTCCGGCTCAGAAAAATGGCTAACACTTCGGTTCCATCAATCACTGCACCACCTCTTACGGAAAGACCAATTCCCGCACCGAGAAAAAAGCCCCCAAATACGGCCACCAGTAGCTTATCATGTGTGACTTCCGGGAAATGAAAACTGGCAACACAAATAGCAAGGCCCGTAATGGCTATGGCAGTTTTAATGGCAAAGGTTTTACCGATTACTTTATAGCCCAAAAAAATAAACGGGATATTTACTAATAATAATAAAATATAAAGGGGTATCGATCCGAGCTCGCTGGCCAATAGGGAGATACCCGTAGCTCCGCCGTCAATAAATTTATTGGGTAATAAAAAACTTTCCAAGCCAAATGCTGCTGAAGCAATACCTAAAGCTATCAGCAATATATCTTTCAATAATCGAAAAACAGATATTTTAAA
>CAIWKU010000565.1 GCA_903913355.1 uncultured Bacteroidota bacterium
GAGTTGCCGGATATTTTCTGCTGCTAAAAAGGAAGCAAGAAAAAGAATGGATTCCACAAGATTTGATATGATAAGTGTGGCAGTAGATGCAGAAAAAGCTACCTGGCATAAAGTGATTGATTTTGAAGGGTATACATGGGACCAGTTGATAGATGAGAAAATGTGGAATGGCAAAGCGGTCAGGACACTCAAATTTGATAGTATCCCTTTCAATTTTTTAATTGACCCCAACCGTAAAATCATTGCCAAGGCAATACCAGCTGACTCTTTGGTAATTGTTTTAGAAAAGCTGGTTAGAAAGAAATAAGATTGTCTCACAACCAGTTATACCCCTATTGGATAAAACGAAAAATGAGAACTAAACAGGGCGATATTTTTAACTGATCAAATACATTTTTGATGTAGGAGATTATACTCCTGACAAACTGTTAAAACATATACAGTTATTGAGTAATGAAATTTTTTTGCGGTAATTTTAATATAAATCTGAAAGATATGTTTATCTCAAAAAGCCGATTGGCATTGAATGGAGTTTTGTTTGGAATAGCAATGATTGTCTTTCTGTCTATTCCTATGCTCAGTTTTTGTCAGGAAACTAAACCGGTTTCCAAGAAGTTATCAGAAACGCTGGAAGAGAAGTATAATGTACTTAAGTCAGATAAGAAGATGAAAACCGGTGAATATAAAGTGGTTGACTATAATAAAAATGTGGTTGTAAAAGGAGAGTTTGCCAATAATAAGAAAGTGGGTGTTTGGTCATACTTTGGAACTGATGGCAAATTGGTTCAACAATATGATTTCAGCACTAATAAATTGATCATGGAAGATGACGATCCGAAAAGTATTGTACGAGAAGGATATGATCTGGTTGGCGTAGTAACAAATGATGGAGATAAAATTGAGCCTCCGGTTAAAATAGGTGGCGGTAATTATGGATTTTATCTTTTGTATGATATCCGATCCATCCCGATGGCGGTAAGAAATGAAATGGCTACTATAGAATCAAGTATGCAATATATTTTTTTCATCTCTGAAAAAGGGGAATTAATCAGTTGGGATATCATTTATGCGGATAAAACAGACGATCCTAAAAGAGAGAAACCTTCTATTAAAGGACTACCAGCAGATGCATATGAATTTATTCCGGCAAAGCTGAATGGCAAACCAGTAAAAAGCAAACTTTTGTACAGCGTTAAACTCACAATCGCAGAAACGAATTCTCAGAGAACTGGTCAGTCTAATTATATTCCTAAAAACTAGGTAATTACAAAGGCTTAGGATTTCTATGAATGAAAAAGCATAACGTTTTTAAAACCTTTGCCCTTTGCAAGATAATAGGCTAACAGAGTTTTCTTGCATACATATCATTGTTTGACTAGAAAAAGCATTACAGGCTCATTATCAATTATTTAAGTAGTAATCACCTGAAAATTAAATCAATAAAGATTTGGATCTGTTGATTATAAATTATTCATGCAGTTGAATACAATAATATTTATCGCAGATCGTTATAGCTTTCACGGCAAAGTTCCCGCGACTGGCATCCCCAAAATAGGAAAACGGCAAATAACCCCGATTTGCCTATTGTAACTGTTTTTCACCGATTTTGGGTGCACCATACCCAACTATCATGGTAGTTTTCCGTTGAAATTGAATAGTAAGGCTACTAAATAGTGTCGTACTATATTTGCATTCCGAACTATACATTTTTTATGAAGAAGATTTTTACCCTTTCCATCCTATTATTTCTTTCTGCAGCCGCGATGGCACAAACCGTAGGAACGGTGAAAGGAAAACTGCTTGATTCCCTTAATAAACAATCACTTAAGGATGCTTCTATTACGGTTTTAGACTCCAGAGACTCTACATTAGAAGTTTTTGGTCTCGCCAAAACCGATGGAACTTTTTATATAACGAATATCCCATTTGGCTCCAGATTGGTGGTTATTAAATTTCAGGGGTATGATCCCATTTCCAAACTGATCGTTTTTTCCAAAGGAAATGCCACGGTGGATATGGGAAATATTTACATGAAAACAGCTTCCAATGACCTGGGTAATGTAACTGTTACGCAGTCAGCTATGCGCGTGAAAGGAGATACAGTTGAAGTAAATGCTTCCAGCTTTAAAACCAAACCCAATGCCGTAGCAGAAGATGTACTCAGAAAAGTACCCGGAATGGAAGTCGCAAAGGACGGAAGTATCAAATCGCAGGGTGAAGCAGTACAAAGAGTATTGGTGAATGGAAAGCGCTTTTTTGGTGACGATCCTAAAATGGCCACTAAAAACCTTCCTTCAGATGTAATTGATAAAATCCAGGTATTTGATGACCTGAGTGACCAAAGTAAATTTTCTGGATTTGATGATGGTAACCGGGTTAAAACGCTCAATATCACTACCAAAAAGAATATGGCCAAAGGCATGTTTGGTAAACTGGTGTTGGGTGCCGGAACAGATGGGGCATTTGATGAGAGTTTTAATTTAAGTGTTCAGAATGGCGATAGGCAGCTGACTTTCCTTGGACAGGGAAATGATATTAATAAACAGAATTTTACCCAGCAGAATTTGGGTGGTGGTCGCGGTGGTGGTGGCGGCGGTGGTGGTTTTAGCGGAGCAACGGGTAGTGCCAGTGGTGTTACAACTATCTGGGCAGGTGGCGTAAACTACAGAGATGCATGGGGTAAAAATGTTGATGCATATGGAAGCTATTTTTACAATGCACCTAAATTGGTTATCAATCAGGCAAGTAATACTCAAAATTTGTTGAGTCAGGATTCTTCCACTTACAATAATGCCACATCTTCTTCTGTTTCAAATAATGTGAATCATCGTATCACATTTAACCTGGAAGATAGGCTCGATTCAAACAATTCATTGATCTTCCGGCCGAATGTTGTTTTTCAGAACAGTACACCGAATGCTGTTACTTCCAATATTACTACTGGCGGGCCCAATAATGTTTTGATCAACCAATCAACTAGTCAAACATCCAGTTACAATAGTGGATACAATATTAGCGGAGCCAATCTGCAGATCCGTCACCGGTTTGCTAAAAAAGGAAGAACTGTATCTCTTGATTTGGGATTTTCGGGTGGTGAAAATAATGGGGATGGGCTGAATTATTCTATCAACTCTTTTTATAAACCTATTGTAAAAAAAGATACCATTAATCAGTATTATAGGGATTCTTCCAAATCAATCGGCTTAAATCCAACCCTTTCTTATACCGAACCGATAGGCAGGAATCAAATGATTGAATTAAGGTATTCATACTCTTATAATAACAGCACAACGGTAAATAATACCTACCGTTACGATAATTTATCGCAGAAATTTTCACAGTTCGATAGCCTTTATAGTAACTCGTATAAATACACAGCTACTTCCAGCACCGCTAACCTGAGTTACCGATTACAGAAAACAAAGTATAATTTCAATATTGGTACTGGTCTCCAATTCATGGATATCAACAGTAACAACACTACTAAGAACGTGATTGTGGCCAAGAACTTTGTGAATTTTACACCTACGGCAAATTTTACCTATAATTTCTCTAAAACGAAAAACCTTCGTTTTTTCTATACCGGAAGAACGGGGCAGCCAAGTACTTCTCAATTACAACCGGTTAGTACTACTTCTGATTCGATCAATTTTCAAATTGGTAATCCTAACCTGAAACCACAATTCACCAATAGTTTACGGGTGCTGTATACCTCATTTGATCCATTTACCCAACGTATCATTTTTGCAACGGTAAATGCCAGTATGGTATCTAATGATATTCAAAGTTCGATTACACAGAATGCAAACGGCGGTAAAACAACTACCTATGTTAACCTTGGCGGAACCCTTAATTTCCAGGGGTATTTTAACTATGGATTCCCTATAAAAAGCCCGAAATCCAACCTGAACCTGCAATCCAATATTGGATATTCGCAGAGTCAGTCATTACTCAATAATGTAAGTAACTATACAAAAAGTACAACGTTACAGGAAACAGTTAAGTGGACTACCAACCTGGCGAATAATTTTGATATGAACCTGAGCACATCGTTCACTTATAACCCTTCCCGTAATTCATTATCAACCAGCCAAAATACCAATTATACTACGGCATATGTTGCTGCCGACTTTACATTGTATACCAATAATGGTTGGTTAATGGCCAGCGATTTTGATTTAACGCAATACGGAAATCGTGCCCCAGGGTATAATACTTCAGTTTTCCTGATCACGCCATCTATTGCCAAACAATTCTTGAAGAATAAAGCCGGGGAGTTAAGGCTTAGCTGTTTTGATTTATTAAAACAGAATGTGGCAATCAGCAGTAGCACTTCAGCTAACCAGATTGTAAACTCACGTACCAATAACCTAACCCAATACTTCATGTTGACATTTACCTATAACCTGCGCAGCTTTGCCGGCCAACAGCAAAGAAACCAGCAAAGAGGTATGTACCCAGGGATGCCTCCAGGAATGGGAGGTATGGGTGGCATGGGCGGCGGATTTGGCGGCGGACGTAGAAATAATTAATTGAAAACGAGTAACTAATATATAATAACAGGGCGTTCATGATTTATGAACGCCCTGTTCATTAGCAGCCTGGACGCGTTTTCAAATCAAATTTGACAAAAAAAATACACGCTATTAACGCAAACTGTTATACTTTTACAACTCATTAAGTATATTTCACATATCTATTCAGTGAATACGACCGCATTACATATAAGATTTAATCAGTCAGCGATAGCTACTGCTTTGGTTCTTCCCATAGCAATCAATAGCTGTCCACCTCGACCTCGACGTGGTTGCTGATAGGACGAGCAACTGGCACTTGCCCCTATCAGTGGAAATTCTCCCGGAATGAACCAATGCATTTTTGCATTCTTTTTCACTCAATTAATCTTTACAAGTTGGAATCTAATATTATTGTTCGTGTAGCGAATGGTGGCGACACGCATTACGCACAAACTATAACAGATGAGATGGAATCTTCGGCCAAAGCGCGTGGAACAGGTATTGCCAAACGCAGTCCTGAATATGTGGCCAAGAAAATGGAAGAAGGAAAGGCTGTGATAGCAGTATTACCAGATGGCACCTGGGTTGGCTTTTGTTATATCGAAGTCTGGGGACATGAAGAATTCGTGGCAAATAGCGGATTGATCGTATCTCCTGAATACAGGAAAACAGGAGTTGCCAAACAGATTAAGCAAACCATCTTTAACCTGTCGAGGGAAAGATACCCCGAAGCTAAAATATTCGGCCTCACAACGGGTCTGGCTGTGATGAAAATCAACAGCGATCTGGGATATGAACCGGTAACATATAGCGAGTTAACAGATGATGAAGAATTTTGGGCAGGTTGTAAAAGTTGCGTGAATTATGATATCCTAATGAGTAAGGATAGAAAAAACTGTATGTGTACAGCTATGTTGTATGATCCCAAAGATCATTATGAACCAAAAGAAACATCAGAAGAGTTTAAACAAAATTCAAAACTGTATGAACGGTTCATGAAAATCAAACAGAGTAAACTTTTAACCATATTCAGGAAAAAAGAGAGCGGAAATGGCGGAGCTGCAAAGCCGAAGTCTCTATTTCATTATTTTTTTAGTTTCTGATGCGGTCAGGTTATTTAAAAATAAAAACATTTATAGAAAGCAGATCATTATCATGGAAACAAATCAATTAAAAGATACAGATAGAGTCACCGGTTTATCTGCCGGAGATCTGGTAGTACTGGGTTTTAGCGGAGGATTGGATACTTCATTTTGTGTAAAATATCTCACAGATGAAAAAGGATATGAAGTACATAGTGTTATTGTAAACACAGGTGGATTTAGTCAAGAAGAACTGGTGCAAATAGAAAAACATGCATATACTTTAGGTGTGAAATCACATACTACAGTTGATGCAGTGAAAACTTATTACGATAATATTATCAAGTACCTGATCTATGGAAATGTATTAAAAAATAATACCTATCCATTAAGTGTTAGTGCTGAAAGACTGAGCCAGGCCCTGCATATTGCAGAACATGCCAAAAAACTGAAAGCAAAAGCAGTAGTTCATGGAAGCACCGGCGCAGGAAACGACCAGGTAAGGTTTGATATGATTTTTAATATCATGATACCGGGAGTAGAGATTATTACACCTATCAGAGATTTGAAACTGAGCAGGGAAGCTGAGATCGATTACCTGAAATCGAAGGGAGTAGAAATGAATTTTGCAAAAGCAGCCTATTCAATCAATAAAGGATTATGGGGAACCAGTGTGGGTGGAAAGGAAACTTTGCAATCAAAAGGGATACTACCCGAAGAAGCATGGCCTACCCAGGTAAGCAAAACAGCAGCGGAAGAAGTGAAGCTGGGTTTTGTAAAAGGTGAATTGACAAGTATTAATGACCAAAAATTTACACACCCTTCAGAAGCCATTCAGTTTCTGCAAAAAATAGCAGGACCTTTTGGAATTGGCAGAGATATTCATGTGGGGGATACGATTATTGGTATCAAAGGCAGGGTGGGTTTTGAAGCTGCTGCGCCAATGGTTATTTTAAAAGCCCATCATGCTTTGGAAAAGCATGTATTAACAAAATGGCAATTAGGTTGGAAAGACCAGCTGGCTCAGTTTTATGGTAACTGGTTGCATGAAGGACAAATACTGGACCCTGTAATGCGTGATATTGAAGCTTATCTGGAAAGCTCGCAAGCCCATGTTACAGGAGATGTTTTTGTGCAATTATTACCTTATCGTTTTCAGGTAATAGGGATTGAATCAGCATTTGACCTGATGAGCAGCAAATTTGGAAAATACGGTGAAATGAATACAGGTTGGACCGGCGAGGATGTAAGAGGCTTCTCTAAAATCTTCGGTAACCAAACTGCTATTTATCATAATATCAAAGAATCAAACGAATCATGAAATCGGTTTCAAAAGAGAAATCTTTGAAACATTATCAATGGGGTAATGCCTGTGATGGCTGGAACCTGCTAGATGAGCCATCTTTATCTGTAAAACAGGAAAGGATGCCCCCCGGAACCACAGAGGCCTTACATTATCATAAAAATGCGCAACAATTCTTTTTTATACTGAAAGGGTTGGCTGGCTTTGAAGTTGAAGGGGAAATCATACAGATACAAGAATACCAGGGTTTACATATAGCGGCAGGAAAAATACATAGGATTTATAACGAAGGCACAACTGACCTGGAATTTATACTCTCTTCGCAACCGTCTACCGCAAACGATAGATACAATTTATAAAATATGCAAAAGCTGAAAATAGGGATCATTGGAGGAGCTGGCTATACAGGAGGTGAAATGATCCGGTTATTGATCAATCACCCTTTAGTGGATATTTCATTTATTCATAGTTCCAGTAATGCGGGTAACCCGGTGAGTAAGATACACACAGACCTGGTGGGTGAAACCGATCTTGTTTTTTCAGAAAACTGGCATAATGATATCGAGATACTTTTTTTATGCGTAGGTCATGGGGATGCAAAAAAATTTCTGACAGAGAATACAATTGCAGATAGTGTTAAAATAATTGATCTTTCTCAGGATTTTAGGTTGGCACAAAATTCAACAATCAACAACAAACAGTTTGTATACGGGTTACCTGAATTAAATAAAGAAAATATCAAGTCCGCAAAAAACATTGCAAACCCGGGCTGTTTTGCTACTGCTATACAATTGGGTTTGTTACCATTGGCCAATGCAGGTATTTTGGGAGAGGTATATACTACAGGGATAACGGGTTCAACGGGGGCTGGGCAGGGATTGAGTGCCACTTCACATTTTAGCTGGAGAGCGAATAATATTCAGGCATATAAATCATTGCAGCATCAGCATATTCATGAAATACAGCAAAGCCTGCAGCAATTGCAAGGAAATGATGGAATGCACGTACACTTTGTACCCTGGAGGGGTGATTTTACCAGAGGTATTTATGTTAGCTCTGTGATTGATTGTGGATTGCCATTAGAAGAAATTAAACAATTATATAAAAATTATTATCAGGATCAGGTTTTTACACATGTAAGTGATAATATGATTGACCTGAAGCAGGTTGTAAATACAAATAAATGCCTTTTATATATTGAAAAGCAGGGAACCAAAATAGTAGTGCATTCAGCCATTGATAATC
Organism: uncultured Bacteroidota bacterium; assembly: GCA_903913355.1. Classification (GTDB taxonomy): domain Bacteria; phylum Bacteroidota; class Bacteroidia; order Chitinophagales; family Chitinophagaceae; genus Sediminibacterium. Next base: position 8,148 of record CAIWKU010000565.1, read on the forward strand.
TTTTAAAAGGCGCCAGTGGTCAGGCAGTGCAAAATATGAATTTGCTGATGGGGATTGATGAGAGAATCGGTTTGGGGTTGAAGGGGGGTGGTTTTTGAACAACAATTAATAATCAGTAATTAAGAAAAGAACTGAGTATGGCGATTTTTTAAAAATTAATAATTCAAAATAAACAGTGGCGACGATCTGCCTCATTTTAGACAGAAGTTTCTTGGTAAAATGTGGCATTAATAGATGATAGAAAATTTACAAATTTACAATTCCTGATTTCAAAATTTGATTTTATGACTTTATTCGATGTATATCCTTTAAATAATATTTCCATTAAAAAGGCCAAAGGCTCTTATGTATGGGATGAAAATGGCGTGCAGTATTTAGATATGTATGGCGGGCACGCTGTAATCAGTATTGGTCATACCCATTCTCATTGGGTGAAAAGAATTGAAGACCAATTGGAAAAAATAGCTTTTTATTCGAACTCTATTATTATTCCGATTCAGCAGGAATTGGCTGCAAAATTGGGTAAGTTAAGCGGAAAGGAATCTTATCAATTGTTTCTTTGTAACAGCGGCGCTGAAGCAAATGAAAATGCATTAAAGCTTGCATCTTTTTACAATGGACGAAAGAAGATCATTGCATTTCATAAAGCATTTCACGGCAGAACTTCATTGGCAGTTGCTGCTACCGATAATAAGGCCATTGTTGCGCCGGTAAATGAAACAGAAAATGTGATTTTTTTACCATTTAATGAAGAAGCCGCTTTAAAAGAATGCTTTGCAAAATACGGACATGAGATATCCTCTGTTATAATAGAAGGCATTCAGGGTGTTGGTGGTATTAATATTGCTAACGATAGTTTTTTGCAATTGATCAGACAGCAATGTGATACATATGGAGCGGTATATATTGCTGATAGTGTTCAATGTGGATATGGCAGGAGCGGTCAATTTTTCTCACATGATCATGCAGGAGTGAATGCTGATATTTACACTATGGCAAAAGGAATGGGAAATGGGTTTCCGGTAGCAGGCATTTTGATTGCCCCACAGATACAAGCCAAACATGGAATGCTGGGAACTACTTTTGGTGGTAACCAGTTAGCATGTGCTGCCGCACTGGCAGTGCTGGAAGTAATGGAGGAAGAACAATTGATGAAAGCTGCAGAAGAAAACGGGAAGTATTTAATAAGCCGATTACAATCAATAGAATCACTTCAAAATGTAAGAGGCAGGGGGTTAATGATCGGTTTTGATGTTCCAGAAGAATTGAAGGGGCTTAAGAAAAAACTCTTGTTTGATTTTAAAATATTTACGGGAGAGGCGAAACCTAATGTGATACGGTTATTACCTTCTTTGGCTGTTTCCAGAAAGCAGATTGATGATTTCTTAAGTTCTTTGGAAGAAGCTATCTCGGAAATCAAAGCCGAAATCAGTATGGTGAAAGCGTAGTTTTTAGCGATAACTAAAAGTAAAATAATTTTGCAAGCAGCATTAAATAGTAATCAGAATAATCATAAGGTCAAGTAAGATGAAAAAATTTACTTCTGTTTTCGATGTTCCGGATATCAATGCACTTGCTTTGAAAGCACTGGCATATAAAGAAAACCCGCTTGCAGATAAGCAGTTGGGAGAGGATAAGCGAATAGGCTTACTCTTCCTTAACCCCAGTCTGCGTACCCGTTTAAGCACTCAGATCGCTGCCCGAAACCTGGGTATGGAAGCCATTGTATTTAATGTAGATAAGGAAGGATGGGCACTTGAGTTTGAAGAAGGCGCCATTATGAGTGGGAATACAGTAGAACATGTTAAAGACGCTGCACCAGTATTGGGACACTATTTTGATATACTTTGTATCAGGACATTTCCGTCTTTAAAGAATAGGGAAGATGACTATAGTGAAATGTTTATCAACCAATTTATTAAATATGCAGGTGTCCCTGTCATTAGCCTGGAAAGTGCTACGCTGCATCCATTGCAATCTTTGACAGATATTGTTACGATAAAGGAAGTATTGAATGCCAAATCCAATGGGGTTGTTCAGGGCGCCAAGACCAAACCTAAAATTGTGCTTACCTGGGCTCCGCATATTAAACCATTGCCACAATGTGTAGCCAATAGTTTTGCGCAATGGATTAATGCCTGGGGTGAAGCGGACTTTGTAATCACACATCCACAGGACTATGAACTGGATGAAAAATTTACCAAAGGAGCAACGATCACGCATGACCAGGATGCCGCTTTGCTCAATGCGGATTTTGTATATGTGAAAAACTGGAGCACCTATACCGATTATGGTAAAGTATATGAAAACGACCCGGAATGGATGTTAACAGAAGAAAAACTAAAAGCAACAAATAGCGCCAAAGTAATGCATTGTTTACCGGTTAGGAGAAATGTTGAATTGAGTGATGAAGTACTTGATAGCACACATAGCTTAGTAACACAACAGGCTGGTAACCGGGTATGGGCAGCACAAGCAGTACTATCTGAAATTTTAAAGGCCAAAAGCTAAAATCATTTGGAAACACTGTATGTAATAAAGATCGGCGGGAATATCATTGACGATGAGCATCAGCTTCATTCGTTCCTGGAAACATTTGCCTCGCTCGAAGGGAATAAGATACTGATTCACGGAGGAGGGAAACTAGCTACTAAACTGGCAGAAAAAATGGGTATTCAGCAACAGATGATTGACGGAAGAAGAATTACAGATGCTGAAACACTTAAGATAGTAACCATGGTGTATGCTGGGTATATCAATAAACATATAGTGGCTCAATTACAGTCTTTGGGATGTAATGCATTGGGTGTAACCGGGGCAGATGGAAACCTGATACAGGCACATAAAAGAAAGCATGCAACGATTGATTATGGTTTTGTGGGCGATATTGATTTAATAAATACCGGCCTAATAAGCAATTTGCTTACCCAGAACATGGCAATTGTAGCTGCACCCATCACACATGATCTGAAAGGAAATTTATTAAATACCAATGCAGATACCATTGCACAGGAGCTTGCAAAAGCAATGAGCCAGGAGTATAGAGTGGAGCTGATTTACTCATTTGAAAAAAATGGTGTTTTATTGGATGTGAATGATGAGCATTCGGTTATTCCCAAGATTGACCCTTTGAAATATGCTGAATTGAAATCCAAAGAATTGATATTTGAAGGAATGATTCCCAAATTAGATAACGCATTTGCAGCATTACAAAGCGGTGTAAATAAAGTAATTATTGGAAGAGCGGAAGACTTACTCAGCCTTGTTACAGGAGAAAAAGGAACAATGATAATTCATGAATGAGCAGCAATTCTATAAAATCAAAATTGAAGCGATTGATCTTTTAAAAAAATTGATTGCTATCCCTTCTTTTAGTAAGGAAGAAGATAAAACTGCTTCAGCACTGGAAGAATTTCTTCAGTCTAAAGGAGTTACTGTTAACAGGTTTATGAATAATGTTTGGGCAAAGAATCAATTCTTTGATCCAACCAAACCTACCCTGCTGCTTAACTCACATCATGATACTGTAAAACCGAATAAAGCATATACGCTGGATCCTTTTAAATCCATTGAAAAAGACGGAAAATTATATGGATTGGGCAGCAATGACGCAGGCGGATCGCTTGTATCATTACTAAGTGTTTTCTTGTATTATTTTACTGAAGAGCATCTTTCCCATAACCTTATATTCGCTGCTACGGCAGAGGAAGAAATTTCCGGAAAAAATGGAATAGAAATATTATTAAGTCAATTACCACCGATTGAGGCCGGTATTGTAGGGGAGCCCACCCAAATGAATATGGCAGTTGCCGAAAGAGGGCTGTTGGTTTTAGACGTAACAGCTAATGGGAAAGCCGGTCATGCCGCCAGAGAAGAAGGAGATAATGCCTTGTATAAAGCAATAAAGGATATCGAGTGGTTTAAAAAGTACCATTTTGAAAAAGTATCCCCCTTGCTCGGGCCGGTAAAGATGACAGTTACCGTAATTGAAACCGAAAACAAAGCACATAATGTAGTGCCCTCTCAATGTCGTTTTGTAGTAGATGTGCGTGTAAATGAATTATATTCTTTTGAAGAGATCCTCGCTACGATACAGAAAGAGGTATCCAGTGATATTGTTCCCAGGAGTTTTAGGATGCGATCAACCTCCATTCCGAAAGATCATCCCCTTGTTCGGGCAGGAGATAAACTTGGACGCCAGTCTTACGGTTCCCCCACCACTTCTGATAAAGCATTAATGCCTTTCAGTACCTTGAAAATGGGACCGGGTGACTCTGCCAGAAGTCATACTGCCGATGAATATATTTATATTGAGGAGATAAAAGAGGGGATTGATCTGTATATTCAACTTTTAAAGCAAGTATTATGAAATTGTGGAGTAAAGATAATACCGCTACTTCTGCGTTAATCGAAAAATTTACTGTTGGTAAGGATAGAGAAATGGATTTATATCTTTCAGCTTTTGATATCCTTGGCTCATTAGCACATACCACCATGCTGGAAAGTATTGGCTTATTGACAGCAGAAGAACTAAAGGATTTAAAAAGGGAGTTGAAAGCAATTTATGAGCAGATCCGGTCAAATGAGTTTGCACTTTCAGATGATGTGGAAGATATCCACTCACAGATAGAACTACTGCTTACCCAAAAATTGGGAGATATTGGTAAGAAAATTCACTCAGCCCGGAGTAGAAACGACCAGGTATTGGTAGATGTAAAATTATTCTTGCGAAACGAGATAGAGGAATTGGTTCTGGCAGTTCAACCTTTTTTTCAATTACTTATTCAGCAAAGCGAAAAATATAAAAATCATTTGTTTCCCGGCTATACGCATCTGCAACTGGCGATGCCATCCTCTTTTGGGTTGTGGTTTGGCGCATATGCAGAAAGCCTGGTAGATGATATCATTAGTTTACAGGGAGCATTTCGGGTAGTTAATAAAAACCCATTAGGGTCTGCTGCTGGCTATGGTTCATCATTTCCTATTAACAGAACCCTCACTACAGAATTGCTTGGTTTTGCTGATCTGAATTATAATGTGGTTTATGCACAGATGGGGCGTGGTAAAGCAGAACGGGTTACCGCCTCTGCAATGGCTAATTTGGCTGATACACTGGCCAGAATGAGCATGGACGCATGTTTATATTTGAATCAGAACTTTGATTTTGTGAGTTTTCCCGCAGAACTGACTACCGGATCAAGTATCATGCCCCATAAAAAAAACCCGGATGTATTTGAATTAATCCGATCACATTGTAATCGCATCAAATCTTTGCCTAATGAGATCATGATGATGACTACCAATTTACCATCAGGATATCACCGCGATCTGCAATTGCTTAAAGAACATCTTTTCCCTGCATTCCAGACAATAAAAGACTGCCTGACAATGGCTGAATTAATGCTGGCCAATATTAGCATAAAAGAAAATATCCTGGCGGATGAAAAATACAGGTATCTGTTTAGTGTAGAAGAAGTCAACAAACTGGTGGTGCAAGGTGTTCCTTTCAGAGATGCCTATAAGCAGGTGGGTAAATCTATTGAGGAAGGGAAGTTTACGCATACAGATAAGATACATCATTTTCATGAGGGAAGTATAGGGAATTTGTGTAATGATAAAATTGTTGGTATGATGCAAGCCACCATAAAAGAGTTTGAATTTGAAAAAATACATATTGCACTTGAAAAACTACTTTCTGTTACATAATATGGGAAAATAGTCTTTCTTTGACTCACTCAAAATAGTAAACATGAACAAAACCCTTCTACTGATTAGTTTTACCACCGCTTCTTTTTGCGGGTTTGCACAAGTTAAAAAAGCAACCACCCCTACTAAGCCCGCTACTAAATCAACTGTAGCCACTCCGGTCTTAAATCCTTTGAAAAACAATATTGATAGCGTTAGTTATTCCGTAGGGGTTCGAATAGCACAAAGCCTGAAGTCACAGGGTTTTGACAATATCAATATGAGTATTCTTCAAAAAGCAATTACTGATGTACAGGATAATAAGAAAATCCTTATTGCTGATGAATCAATCAATGAAACCATTGGAAAATTTCAGCAAAAAGCCAGTGCAGCCAAGGCGGCGCTAGTTAAAAAAGAAGGACTTGCCTTTCTTGCTGCCAATGGAAAAAGGCCAGGCGTAATAACTCTACCGGACGGGTTGCAATATGAAGTACTGAAAGCAGGTGCTGATAAAACTAAGCCAACGATCACAAGTAAAGTAAAATGTCATTACCACGGAACCCTTATCAATGGAACCGTATTCGATAGCTCGGTAGACAGAGGAGAACCTATCACTTTTCCACTGGGTAATGTAATCAAAGGATGGCAGGAAGCACTTCAGTTAATGACTGTGGGCAGCAAATGGAAACTCTATATTCCTTCAGACCTTGCCTATGGAGATAATGCACCAAGTGCAGTGATTGGCCCTGGAGCAACTTTAATTTTTGAAGTGGAACTTTTAGGGATAGAAAACTAACTGTTTGCCATTGCCTATACACTTATCAAAATCTCAAGCGTATAGGCAATGGCATTCTTTTACCTATTCTGTTAACCTTGATTAACCTTTCACCAAAGTTCATTAACTGCTTTTGCCATGGGTGCAGTCTATTTTTGGCGGACAGCTAAATACACTGCTATGCATCGGATTTTTCTTCTCTTTTTTTCCTTTCTAATTTCGTTTCAGTTACATGCACAGACAAAACCCGGTACTGTTAAGGGTATTGTGTTTGATACAAGCTCAAAAAAGGGACTAGCCTATGCTACCGTTTCTATTGTAGATACGAAGGATTCCACTTTGATTAGGTTTACCAGGGCAGACTCTCTGGGTAATTTTTTGTTTAAAACATTGGAAAAGGGAAAATACCTGCTTTCAGCCTCTTACGTAGGCTTTGTTCCTGTTTGGAGAAATATTGAAGTTAGAGATGGGCATGAACTGGATTTGGGCAATATTGAAATGACGGACCTGTTAAAAGCGGGGAATGTTACCGTAACGGCAAAGCGGGCTCCTGTAACCATTAACAATGATACCCTTGAATTCAATACTGAAAATTTTAAAACCCAACCCAATGCGGTGGTTGAAGACCTGCTAAAAAAATTACCGGGTGTTACAGTAGACAATGATGGAACCGTTAGGGTTAACGGACAAAAAATAAATCGGGTTTTGGTAAACGGCAAAGAATTTTTTACGGGAGATCCGAAAATGGCTACTAAGAACCTCGATGCAGATGCCGTAGATAAAGTGCAGGTATTTGATAAGAAAAGTGACCGGGCTGAATTTACAGGTGTGGATGACGGACAAAGCGAAAAAGCCATTAACCTGAAACTCAAAAAGGATAGAAACAATGCATTGTTTGGCAAAATAGCCGCAGGAGCGGGTACTGATTCACGGTATGATGCACAAACCAATATAAATAAGTTTAAGGGGGAGCAACAGCTTTCCTTTATTGGTATGGATAATAATACCAATAAACAGGGCTTCTCACTAATAGATGTTTTAAATTTTTCAGGAGAGTTGGCAAAGGGAATGAAAAGTGGAAGCGGCATTACTATCAGGATGGGAGAGGGTGGTGGTGATAATGGACTGCCTGTAACTGGCATGGGGCAAAACCAGCAGGGGGTTGCCAATACCCTTGCCGGAGGTGTGAATTATAACGATAACTGGCATAAGAAAACGGATATCAATTTGAGTGGCATGGGAAGTAATATAGATCTGCATACAGATAGAAGCACCAATCGGCTCAATTTATTACCTGGCAACGATTTTAATTATGCATCCAACAGCAGCACGGATAAAAATACACAACAGCAAAGAATCAATATGAGCATGGATAGTAAGATAGATAGTTTTATCTCACTAAAAATTACACCCCAGTTTACGGTTCAGCAAAATGATGCCCATGAAACATCAGGTTATCTTTCCCAGGATACGAAAGGGGTTAAATTGAATGATGGAACTACCGAAAGTCGAACGCATTCAAATGCTTTTAATTTTGGTGGTAATGCGCTATACAGACAAAGATTCAAGAAAAAAGGAAGAACGCTTTCAAGCACGATTAGTCTTGCGTATAATGACAGTAAACAAAATGGCTTTTTAAATACGCGAAATACTTATTACAATGCCGGTTTAGCATTACCAGATTCTATCAGCAACCAAAAAAATTCGCGTGATGCAGTTACCCGAAGTCTGGGTGGTAATATTATATATACTGAGCCAATAGGGAAAAGATCATTA
>CAIWKU010000566.1 GCA_903913355.1 uncultured Bacteroidota bacterium
ACTGGCTTTATCGGTAATCAGTCGGGCCAGCCCCACCTGTTTTTCCTGATAGAAAACACCAAAACAAAAGGAATTGGCTACTGATCTTTCCACAATATCGAATGGAATATCTTTTGCCCAATAGGATTCTTTGGATAGGTAACGGTGAATAACAGCGATATCCATTTTCTGTGTATCGGTACTGATTTTATAACCATCCACTATATAGTCAGAACTGTTTTCCATGAAACAGGTTTTGGTAAATACTATGTTTAGACAATTCGATCATATCGCCCGGTTGCATATTTTCCAGGCTGATGGATTCGATACGATGCCTGATTAAACGCAAAGTAGGAAATCCTGCCTGTGCAGTCATCTTTCTGACCTGGCGATTTTTTCCTTCTGTCAAAATCATTTGTATCCAGGGAGCCGGAATTTCTTTTCTGAAACGGATAGGTGGAAAGCGATCTGGTACGATAGGTTCAGAAGTAAATAGGGAAACCAGGCAGGATTTTGTTGTATATAATTTTCCGTCAAGATGGATGGGTACACCTTTTTGTAATTGCTGAATGGCTTCTTGATGAATCGCACCATCTACCTGAACCCAATATTCTCTTTCATGTGCATATGCCGGATCAAGCAAACGATGATTCAATTGTTTATCGTTGGTGAGTAATAACAAGCCTTCACTGTCATAGTCAAGCCGGCCTACCGGATATACATCACGGGGAACCTCAAAATAATCTGCCAGTGTTTTCTTTTTTTCTACGGCAGAAAATTGAGAGAGCGTCAGGTAAGGTTTATAAATTATGCTGTAGTAATTCATACAAAAACAAAAGTCCCGCAGAAGCGAGACTTTGTATATGGATGGGTTAGTAAGTACCGGGAAATAAATTTCCCATCACAATATTAAAAAGAACTTCTACTAAAGCAAAAATTTTTTTAAACAATTTTATTAACATTTTGGCTGCGGATGTGAATTCAGCTCCCTGAAAAATGATTTTCAGAAGATCATTTTTTTACTTTTTTTATTGATCATTTAATGCAATGATAAGAATCGAATATGCTGAAACATTGATGAATAAAGGGTTTCATTGAATACGATATTATTTCGATTCTATTTTCTTTTGCAATTTATTGAATGATTTGAGTCTATAACGAACTGCTAAAACCGGGAGAATTCCCGCAAAAAAAAAATCTGCTCAAAGAGTCTTATTACCTTTGTTTTTTATCAAAAACCGCCATATGAAGTTTCCAGCACCCGTTTCCGTACAATGGATAGCAGAATTGATTCAGGCAGAAACCCTGGGTAATCTTAGTAATCCGGTAACCGGAATCAATGAAATACATGTAGTTGAAACAGGTGATCTGGTGTTTGTTGATCACCCAAAATACTATGATACTTGTTTACAGAGTGCTGCCAGTTTTATCATTATCAATACAAAAGAAGTAACTATACCGGAAGGAAAAGCCATACTGGTTGTTAAGGACCCTTTTGAAGCGTATCTGAAAATTGTTACTCATTTCCGGCCATTTATTTCGGCAGTAAAACCTATCAGCGACGATGCCATTATTGGTGAAGGATCTGTGATCATGCCCAATGTTTTTATTGGACATCATGTTGTAATCGGTAAAAATTGTGTGATACAACCCAATGTTTCAATCCTTGATCATGTGACGATTGGTGATGATGTAGTGATACAATCCGGCACTGTAATTGGCAGTGATGCCTTTTATTATAATACCAAAAAGAACAGAGATGTTTGGTATAAAAGAATGTTGAGTTGCGGCTCGGTAGTGATTGAAGATGCCGTTGAAATAGGGGCAGGTTGTACCATTGATCGCGGCGTAACTGCAGAAACCAGATTAGGAAAAGGAACCAAGCTGGATAATATGGTTCATATCGGGCATGATACACGGGTAGGGAAAAATTGTTTGTTTGCGGCACAGGTAGCTATAGCCGGAGGAGTGATTGTAGAAGATGGTGTTACGTTATGGGGACAGGTTGGGGTAAGCAAAACTTTAACCATTGGCGCGAATGCGGTGGTATTGGCGCAAAGTGGTGTTCCTTCTTCTATTCCAGGAAATAAAGTGTATTGGGGTACGCCAACTGATGATGCCAGCATAAAAAGAAGAGAATTGGTTTGGATAAAACGGATTCCGGAGTTATGGAAAAAAGTGATGGAATAAATGGTCTACCGATTGTGTTCCACCGGCTGCTCAGCTTCTAAATGATATTTTTGTTTGAATTCAGTGCAGATTCGCTCTATAGCATCTGAAATAGGTGTATAGGTAAACCCGGGAATCTGCTTTTTCAGTTTACTATTATCAAAGCTTACGATTGCCTGAGAAGTTGCAGAGGTTTCTTTGGTAAGCAGTGGATCTTTGCCTGTAAACCTGCCTTTTAGAGCCTCCCAACGCCATACAAGAGAAGCTAGTAAAGGGGTTACTTTTTTATAAGGTGGTTTCTTATGAAAATTTTTGGCAATCAATGAGAACACTTCTTTATAACCTATATTTTCAGCACTGAGTATAAACCTTTCTGCATTGATATCGCTATCCATTAAAGTAATCATGGCTTTTACAACATCTTCTACATCTACAAACCCACTGGTTCCGCCGGTAAACCAGGGGAACTCATCGTAAGCCGATTTAAAAATTTCTGAAGAACCCTTGGTCCAGTCACCCGCCCCCAATATGATTACCGGATTCACAATCACAGCATTCAATCCTTCACTAATACCTCTCCATACTTCTATTTCTGCCAGGTATTTACTTTTCCCGTATTCGCTATTGCTGGTCTCTTCAGTCCAGTTCATGGTTTCATTGATAGGAACCCCGGTACGAATTCGACCCAATGCAGCTACAGAACTTACAAATACTAATTTTTGAATGCCTGCTTCAATTCCGGCATTAACAACATTCGCCGTTCCTTCAATATTATTTTTATAGAGGTCTGCTTTTTTTTTCGGGTTAAATGAAACGGTAGCCGCACAGTGATAAACCTGCTGTATACCCGGCATTGCGTCTTCCAGTGAAACGATATCCAGAATATCTCCTTTTACCCATTCCACTTCATCACCGCCTTCTATGGTAGGAATATGGGTTCTGTAAAATGCCCTTACTTTTTTTCCTTCCCTAACCAATTGCCTTACCAGGTGTGAGCCTACTAACCCGGTAGCGCCGGTAACTAAAATCATAGAAGAAAATTTATAAAGGTTCTTACTGGTAATAGGGTAAACTTAATTCATTTAACCGGCTACTGATAAAATAAGACGATTATACACATTTCATACATTTTCCGCTCATGATCACATCTGTTTGTGTGACAGTGAAACCGTTGGGTAAACTAACCTGAGGCACTGTAACATGATCAAGACAATACGTTGTTCCGCAACTATCACACATAAAATGAACATGGTCGTCATGGTGATGGCCATTTGCACAATCGTCTTTGCAAAGGGCATATCGGATAGAATTATCTGCAGTGGGTATGGTATGTATGATCCCTTTTTCAACAAAGGTTTGCAATGTTCTGTAAATCGTTACCCGGTCAAATTCAGCACCGCTTTGGTGTTCAATATCGAAATGCGCCAGTGCCCCCTTTGCGTGCAAAAAAAGTTCCAGTATCTTTTTACGGCTATCAGTAATGCTAAGCTGGTTTCGTTTAAGGGTATCAATAATGGTTTGGTGCATAGATACTTTTATTGCGGGTTGTTATTAAAGATCCCGTTTACAAAACTGCCTGATCCGGCTTTTTCTGCTAATAAGGTTCCGATATCTTTTTTAAGACGATCCAATTCCGTTTGTTTCAGGCCATCATATACCTGTGCCCGAACTTTCCCATCTTTATCAACCAATGCAAAGAATTGAGTATGGATAAACTGGTCTTCTATTTTTTCAACATTATTTTTAGGATCATCCAGCAGATAAGCACTGCGGGCAATCTGGTACAGGCTATCCTTTCTACCTGTAAGTAACACCCATTTCTGTGTATCGATCTTCATGGAATCAGCATATACTTTTAACCTGGCGGCTGAATCTCTTTCCGGATCACAGGTATGGGAAACAATCATGAAATTGGGTTCGTTTTTGAACGCTTCATAAATGGTTTTCATATTGGCATTCATTCTCGGGCAAATGCCTTTGCAATTGGTAAAAAAGTATTCGACCACACAAACTTTTCCCAACATATCCCTATCGGTAAATACCAGTCCGTCCTGGGTGGTAAAATGAAAAGGTTTCACATAACTGATTACCGGTAATTTGGTTTTCCAGTTATCTGTTCCTTTAAAAAGGAAAAAATAAAAAGCGAGCACCAATACCACAAAAAATAAAAGATAGGCTACCAATTTCTTACTCATAAACATACTTATCCGGTAAAGTTACGCCGCATTGCCTTTATTCTGAATAGATTCCCGTTTAGTTACTCTATATTTTGCAACGCTGTTGCATTGTATTATATTTGCCTTCCATGAGTCAAAAAATCAATTGGGATGCATTGGGGATTGTCACTTCACTGGCCTGTGCGGTACATTGTGCCCTATTACCCTTGTTTTTGACCAGTCTTCCTTTGTTCGGCATCAATATTATCGAAAATCAGGGTTTTGAATACGGAATGGTATTACTTGCCTTTGCTATCGGCGGCTATTCATTATACCATGGAAAGAAAAAGCATCATGCTAGTTGGATGCCCACCTTATTATTTACGGTGGGTATACTGATGTTACTGGCTAAAATAGCCTGGCATGAATGGCAATTATGGTTATTGGTTCCTGCTGTTTGCAGTATCATCGCAGCCCATACTCTCAATTACCAGTTATACCGCGGGCAACAGAAAAAGAAAGACTTTGTTCGCTAAGTATAACTACCCTCTGCGCAAACTCCTGTTTACCTGTTCTCTACAGTGAAAAGGATTATTGCAAGGATGCTACCATGAGGAAATTATTCAGGAAATAGAATAACTCATCCCGCCATCCTTCTCATCCTTAAGTTGAACACCCAGGGCAGCCAATTCATTCCGAATCTTATCGCTGGTTAAAAAATCTTTTTTGCTTTTGGCTTCTTTGCGGATATCGATCAGTAATTGCAATACACCATTTAGTTTACCATCATCTGATTCACGTTCATTTTTCAAACCAAATACCTCTTCTACAAATTGCTTTAATTGAGTTTGTAATAATTGAACGGTTGCGGAACTTAACGCATCTGCCTGTATATGTTTGTCTTTAATTGAATTGATGATAGATACCAATTCAAACATATTGGCCAATACTTTTGCAGTATTCAAATCATCATTCATGAACTCGGTAAATTCACCTACCAGTTTTACTACATTCGCATCCAGACTGGCATCTTTGGCTGTACTATTGTCTGCGAATTGCTGAGCAATTACCCATTCATAAGCATCCCATAATCTTTTCAAAGCTTTTTCAGAAGCCTGTAATGCTTCATTGCTGAAATCGAGTGTGCCACGGTAATGACTTTGCAGGATAAAAAAGCGAATGGTTTGTGGTGAGTAAGCCTGTGCCAGCATAGGATGCGTACCCGTAAACATTTCGGTAAGCTTGATCTGGTTATTATAACTCTTACCCATCTTTTTACCATTGATGGTGATCATATTATTATGTAACCAATATCTGGCCGGCATTTTATGATTGCACACAGTGCTCTGTGCTATCTCACATTCATGATGCGGAAACTGCAGGTCCATTCCACCACCATGTATATCAAACTCCTCACCCAGGTATTTGGTACTCATAGCCGAACATTCGATATGCCAACCGGGGAAACCCTCACCCCATGGGCTTTGCCAGCGCATGATGTGTTCGGCGGGTGCATTCTTCCATAAAGCGAAATCGCTTTTATTCCTTTTTTCATCCTGGTTATCCAGTTCACGCGTACTTTCTATCTGGTCCTCTAATACACGACCACTTAATATACCGTAGGGCTGACCTTTTTTGGAAAAATCTGTATTGTATTTCTCTACATCAAAATATACTGAGCCATTGGCTTCATAAGCATACCCGTCTGCAATAATCTTTTTGATCATTTCTATCTGCTCTACAATATGTCCGGTGGCAGTGGGTTCAATACTGGGGGGAAGATTATTAAACCGACTCATAGCCCAATGGTATAAATTGGTATATTTTTGTACCAGTTCCATAGGCTCCAGTTTTTCTAAAACAGCTTTCTTGCTGATCTTATCTTCTGCATCTCGTCCCTCTTCTTCAAAATGACCCGCATCCGTAATATTTCGTACATAGCGTACTTTAAAACCCAGGAACTTGAGGTATCGATAGACTACATCAAATGTGATAAAAGGTCTGGCATGACCCAGATGACTTTCGCCGCTTACCGTTGGTCCGCAAACATACATACCTACATAAGGTGGATTGATGGGCTGAAAAACCTCTTTTTGTCTGGTGAGCGAATTATATACTTTAAGCGGCATGGTTGGATTCATTGTGATTAAGATAGCAATTTTAGGATAAGGGCAGCTAACTACCTTGCAACAGGCTGTGTTAACAACAGCAACAAGAATAATATAGAAGTGTGTGTTTCATTGAAAAGCAAAGATATTTCATTTTTTCAAATGAATATCAGTTAACAGCATAATATGATCACTCAGTTCTTCATTTACCATCTGAAACTGGCGGATATCAAAATGGCTGTCGGGTAAAATATAGTCAATCCGCAGGGTGGGGGCCAGGGAAATAAAGGACCGGCCGATTCCAAAACCTTTCTGTAAAAACGCATCCTGGCGATCATCGCCTTTGATATGAAAATAGGTATAAGAATTCGGTACATCATTAAAGTCGCCACAGATGACCGAAGGATAGGGGCTTTTTTCAATGGCTTCCCTCACCATTCCCGTTTGAACACCTCTCCGGTTAAAAGCCAGATCCATTTTACGGAAGATACTTTTGGAAGCAATCAGGTTTTCATCATCCTGGTCCTTGATCTTCTCAAGATCATTATAATCTTCTTTTTTGAATTTGAAGGATTGAAGATGGGTTGTATAGATCCGGAAAGTATCGGCTCCTTTTACAATATCTGCAAAAATCAGGCTCTCTGCTATCGGATACTGAATTTTGCCCGAATCAATAATCGGAAATTTCGAAAAGATGATACAGCCCGATTGGTAATTGCCATTGGCACGTAAATAATCCTTTGAAAAATAATGATAAGGGTATTGTTTCGAAAAAAGGGAGATATTATCAGTAGTATTTGCATGATTGAATTCCTGCATACAGATCAGGTCGGGGTGGAACTTGATAATACTTTCTGCTACTTCATTCCTGACTGGTTTTTTTCCGGCTTTGTTCTTACTCAGCCCGTTAAAGCTTTGTATGTTCCAATCTGCAATTCTCAAATCATCATCATGTTTGTGTTTTACAAAACCTGCAGATGGGTGCCAGGCAAATATGACATGCAATTGTTGATACCCGATAAATAGAGTGCATAAAGGAATTATTGTTAAGATCGGTTTTGCAAATAACCAGAATACAACAAAAAAAACCAGGATAAGAACCAGGTAGGGAACAATTAATCCGGTAAAACCATTCATCCACCAATTGGCCGGATTAATATGGGAAGAAAGCGCGCCAAATAAGAACAACAAACTGATGAATACATTGATAGCAATGAATACAGTTTTGGTGGCCCGGCGAAAAATACTTTTTGCCATGCCCTAAATTTAGGGAAAATCATTTTTGCAGACTAATATCAGTTACAATCGGGTAATGATCTGAAAGATCAAGTTGCGGAGAATAATATTGGCTGGCAGTAATGCCCTTACTCATAAGGAGTACATCTATTCGTAAGGTTAGTGAAAAGCGATGAAAAGTTCCGCCTAATCCGGATCCTTTTTGTAAAAAAGCATCCGTCATTCCTTTTTTGATATACTGATAAACATAACTGGATGGAACTGAATTGAGATCGGCACAAAAAATATACGGAGTCTTTGTTTTTTGCAACTCTTTCCTGATCAATTTTGCCTGTTCGGTATGTAGCTTGTCAAAAAATGCGAGTCTTTCTAACCGCGTTGAATGAAATATAAAGGCACTGTCTTCTTTAAAAAACTGGTATCCTACATCACGGGGTTTCAATGTATCTGTATGCACATACATAGAATACAAATGCGTATTATAAACACGTATTTTTTGTTTTTGGAAAGCTATATCGACATAAGCCAGACTTTCCGGATTTATTTTTCCAGAGTATTGAATATGTCCGCTATCTAGAATAGGAAGTCTTGAAAAAATATAGGTTCCATAATTATAAGCATCCATGCTAAAATAAGTATACGGATACCCCAGTGAATCCTTGATATATTTGCTATTGCCTTTTGCAAATTCAGGCGCTGCTTCTGAATAATCCTGAAAGCAAAGAATATCCGCATCCATTTGCCTGATAAAATGCAACATGGAATCCTGCTTTACAGTAAGGTCTTTTCCAAAATAAGTGGCATATAAAAAATTATCAATATTCCAGGAAAGCACCCTGAGTTGGTTACTGTCTTTTTTGTAAGAAAAGCTATGGGGTATATGAAAACTAAAAACGGTGCCGATATTTTTCCAGGCAGGAATCAGTATGACTAAGAACCAGGCAAAATA
>CAIWKU010000567.1 GCA_903913355.1 uncultured Bacteroidota bacterium
CCGAATTTAGTACAGAGCGTAATTTTTTTCCTGAAAGGAGCAATTGCTTCTCCTACCAATTCTTCATTGGTGAATGGACCGTATGCTTCGGCAGTATCAAATAGAGTTACCCCCATTTCATAGGCTTTCCTGATTAAAGCAATCATTGGTTTTTTATCAGGAATAAAACTCCTGTTAAAACTCATACCCATACAACCCAATCCGAGTGCAGATACTTCTATCCTGTTCGCCCCGGAACCTAAATAACGGCGTTTGGTAATTTTATCATAGTAGTTTGTTTCGCTTCCAATCGCAGCATGGCGAGAGCCCAAGGCAAGAGTAGCTGTTGCAAATAACGAGCCACCAGCCAATCCACCAAGTTTTAGAAATGATCTTCTATCTTGTGATTTCATATATTTTTATTTTTTGTATAACTATTATTTTATTATTTACCTACTCTGTTCTGCAAATGTTGCGGGTAACGGGCACCATGCAATGTGATTTTGGAAGCAGCTGTATTTATCTTAAGTAAATCCTCTTTTGCAAGCGCAATGGCTTCAGAACCTATGTTTTCAAGTAAACGATGTTCTTTCGTGGTTCCCGGGATGGGAGCAATCCAGGATTTTTGAGCAAGTAACCAGGCGAGCGCAATTTGTGCCGGAGTAGCTTCTTTTTCAGTAGCAATGGTTTTTAATAAATCCACTAGGTTCTGGTTGAGTTTCCTGTTCTCTTCTGAAAACCGGGGTACAATATTTCTGAAATCCGTACTGGAAAACTGTGTTGTTTCATTGATTGTACCTGTTAAAAAACCTTTACCCAATGGACTAAATGGCACAAATCCGATTCCTAATTCTTCCAGAGTCGGAATAATCTCCTGTTCTGGTTCCCGCCACCATAATGAATACTCACTCTGAAGGGCAGCAACTGGCTGAACTGCATGTGCTTTACGAATCGTTTGCGCACTTGCTTCTGAAAGTCCCCAATGTTTTACTTTCCCTTCTGCAATCAAATCCTGTATGGTTCCTGCAACATCTTCTATCGGTGTATTGGGATCTACGCGGTGCTGGTAGAAAAGATCAATCACATCTGTTTGCATTCTTTTCAAGGCAGCTTCAGCAACGGCCCTGATATTTTTTGGACTACTATCCATGCCAAGATCAACCTTTCCATCTTTGAATCCGAATTTTGTAGCCAAAACTACCTGGCTACGAAAGGGGGCAACCGCCTCTCCCAATAATTTTTCATTTTCAAACGGGCCATATGCTTCGGCTGAGTCAAAAAAAGTAACCCCTTTTTCAAAAGCTAATCGAATTAATTGAATGGCTTGTTGCTTATCTGTGGCGGGTCCATAACCATAGCTAAGTCCCATGCAACCAAGACCAAGGGCAGAAACTTCTAATCCGCTGTTTCCTAATTTTCTTTTTTCCATAATGTATTTATTTAGCAATTCTCAATAAACGAATCAGTGTTGTAATACAGTGGCATGCATGGCCAGTACTTTCCAGTTATCTTTCTGATTAACCCTCGTGAATACTTCTATATAGGAAAGGGATAGGGTAACTTTTTTTCCGGAATTGGTTACGGTAAACTTCCCTTTTCCGATGACGGTAGCGGTATTATTTTTTATCGTAGCTACATTTTCCTCAATGTCAATATTGTTATGAGTGAAATTGCCGCTTTGTAAAGTGGTGATATACTGTTTTTTAGTTTGACTTTCTCCGGCACCATTCACGACTACAAATTTTTCATCAAAAATTTTTTCAATAGAGTCTATTCTATTCTCTGTCTCCCAAATAAATATTTTTTTTGATAAACTAAGAACCTCAGCTTCAGATTTGGATTGCCCATGACTATGAATGAAAAGAAAAAAGGATGCAATTAAAAGGAGTGTAATTTTCATAATTCCTGCTTTTGTGCTGTAAAATTCAATCAACAGGCAGGTTTAAAATAACGAAATGCAAACAATATCTTATGAATTTCAAACATTCCTGAATTTCAGCGGACTGATCTCTACATGTTTTTTAAAGAAGTTGTTGAAATGGGTTACTTCCGTAAATCCAAGCGCATAAGCGATTTCCGAAACTGACCAGGCACTGTGTTTTAGTAAAATCTTGGCTTCCTGTAAAAATCTTTCGGTAATTATCTGAGAAGTTGTTTTTTCGGTAGTTTCCTTAACAGCTCTGTTTAAATGGTTTACATGCACATTCAATTGTTTGGCATAATCCGAAGCGGAACGAAGAAATACTTTTTGGTGATTATCATCAACAGGAAACTGCCGTTCCAGTAGTTCTAAAAATAATGTTGATATTCTTTGAGAAGCGTGTATTGTTTTTTTGTCCAATATTTCGTTGGGCTCCAGTTTCAAAGCAAAATGAATCAATTCAAAAACAAGCGTTCTTAATACATCATACTTATGTATATAATCAGAATTGATTTCTTCAAACATCCGATCATAAAACCCATTCAATATTTTTACCTGTTCATCTGATAATTCAAAAATATGAGAACCATTAGGCTGGAAAATGGAATATTGATGAAGGTTTCCATAGTGATGAAAAAAATGCTGATCAAATATGCAAAATGCCCCGCTTCGGATATTATCTAAATGCTCCCATTTATAAGGTATTTGCGGATTGGAAAAAGATAAAGCCTGTTTTTTTACTTCAACAACCTTGTCGGCATAGTGCACTTTGCTGTTTCCAATCACCAGCATGATCTTATAAAAATCTCTTCGTTTATATGGAATGGTTGTGCCATTGGTTCCAACCAATGGCTCTAAGGCAAATACATTAAAATGACCAATCTCATTTTTAATATTTTCAGGCATCCAGTCGAACTTTCTTTTATAAAATTCTTCTATGCTTTCAATCTTGTCCATTCTTAAATTTACAAATTTATCATAGCAAAGCAAGCAAAACCTGCGGATCGTAAATAACAAAAATCAAAGAAATCCTTACAAATTTCAAACAACCGTATTTGAAAACCATATTTGGGCCACCTGTAATAGAAAATAAATTATGCACTGTATTTTGACAAGTTAGGAGTAACTAGCTGAGTTTGAGCAAAGGGATGTTTCAACAAGTTTGGGTGGTAAAGTGGGTAAGTTTCAGAAAATACCTAATTAATTATTTAGGCAGGTACAATAAGTAAATTTTAATGAATAGAAGCAGTTAAAGCAAATGAGTCGTGCGCCGTAAAACTGGTAACATAAGATTCCGGTATTGAGATTTTTTCTAGGTTCTTATAAAACGAATCATGGCCAAAGCAACTTATCTTTGTCAAATTAAGCGAGTAAGCATCAAAATAAGCAAATATGACAAATCCCACTGTCAGCATTATTATACCCACAAAGGGAAGGGCAAACTTTCTAAAAGACCTCATTGAATCAATCAGGGCTTCAACGCCTTCGGGGGTATATGAACTGGTTATTGTTTCCTCTGATGCAGAAGATTCTGAGAAAGTACAATGGATGCGTGACCAGAAAGATATTCAACTAATTCTTTCTGATTCTAAGAATACAAAAAGGAGAAAGAGCTTGTATTATTATACAAACCTGGGTGTTAAGAAAGCAGTTAATCAATGGATATTGGTGGTGAATGATGATATGGTTTTTGAGAAAGATTGGTATGCTTACTTTTCCCAAACTGTATTGAACCCTGTAAATGGGAATGCTGGTATGGTTATTGCCTCCTCGCATTTAGGTGATGTTTCATTTGGGAGCCGGGTAGTAATAGTAGGCAGTACCAAAAAACCAGGCGAAGAATGGAAAGATCTTTACCTGGCCGATGTCAGTTTTATACGGAGGGATGTTATGAAAATGATCGGTTATTTTGATGAAAAATTGGATTGGTTTGGCTCAGGTCTTGATAATGCCCTGGCCTTGGAGTTTCAGACCGAATTTACAACTGTTGTAAATGAAAATATTTGCATAACCCATTTTATTGCGGATGAGAACCGTGCGAGCAGTAGGGGTAATGGATATTTTGATTTTATATACCTAAAGCGTAAATGGGATAACTGGTGTAAACGAAATAACTGCGCATATAAAGCAGATCTAAGTATTGGCTCCTACCCAGCCCTGAAAAAATTATTATACTTTTTTCATCTCCTGAAGCAATCATTTAAAAAAGAACCGGTTAGTTCTTAGCAAAAATACTTTTACAGTATCCATTTTACAATTCCCTGCTATTTAACGGTGATACCAGCTTTGCGGATATTACCGTTAATATCATTGCGTCTGAAATGAATTGTTTGAAATGGAAAACATAGGCTATTGATAAGCATACATCATCGCCATCGACTCTCTCGCCATTTTTTGGTTAAATTCGAATGCGAGTCGTTTATGATTAACGGTATCCAGTATGGTACCAATAAAACAGAAGCCTCCTGTAAAAAAGAATAAAAGACCCATCAGTGGCTCTCCCACCATAAAACGTTGGATACCCGCTACCCCCACAAAACCCAATACACAACCCAATAAAACCTGGTCGGTCTTTCTGCGCTTACCATTATAAAGGGAAATAAATGTCATTAGTTGATCATCCGATAAATCCTTGGTAATGCTTTGCAGATATACCAGTTCTTCTCCTTCAAGGGCCGGAACCAGGTTGATAAAATTAGGCTTCATGTATTTGCTTTATGGGTTTTCGCAATTGTATTATCCTGTTAAATATAATGATTACAGCAATAATTCCCAATGGATGGTGATGAATGGAGGCAGAAAATCGAAAATGAAGGGCATCATGAATAGAATGACCAATACCACAACCGGGACAAAAGGTAAATCCAAGATACCTGAAAACACATAATGAAGGACCCGAATTGCCTTCCGGCAAAAAGAATAAAAGCAGGAGAGCAGGTGCGTGGTCAAGGACTTTGCGACGAAGATCGACCCCGAGGTCTCTTCTCCGGCCAGCGACTCCGAAGGATTGCGCGCGGTTGAGTTCGCTGCGGTGCAGCGCG
>CAIWKU010000568.1 GCA_903913355.1 uncultured Bacteroidota bacterium
AGCCCTTTTCAATACATTCACTGTATTGGCAATATCCACGCCTTTTTCAAAGCGGGTAGCAGCATCTGTTCTCAGATTGTGTTTTACAGAAGTCTTGCGGATACTTACGGGATGAAACCAGGCACTTTCCAGAAAAATATTCAGGGTAGTAGATTTTACGCCACTATACAATCCACCAAAAACACCAGCAATACACATAGGTTCGGCCGCATTACAGATCATCAGGTCTTCACGGGTTAAGATCCTTTCTTTTTCATCAAGTGTCACAAATTTGGTTCCCTCAGAAAGGTTTTTAATAATGACTGAATTTCCCTGGATAGCATCTGAATCAAATGCATGCAAAGGCTGACCGGTTTCATGCAATATAAAATTGGTGATATCTACAATATTATTGATAGGCCTCAGTCCAATAGCACTCAGCCTGTTTTTAAGCCACTGTGGCGACTCGGCAACTTCCACCCCCTGAATACGTACTCCCGCATATCTGGCGCAGGCATCCGTATTTTCGATACTCACTTTCATTACCTGATTGGGTGTATCTGGTTTAAACGCATTCACAAAAGGACTTACTGCACGAACTTCTTTCTGGTGATGTGTCAGGTAAGCACAAACATCCCGGGCAACACCTAAATGACTCATGGCATCCATCCGGTTGGGTGTCAGGCCAATCTCGTATATCCAGTCGGTATACGGTTTAAAATAGTCGGCGGCAGCACTGCCTACAATTGTATCATCCGGTAAAACAATAATCCCGTCATGGCTGGTTCCAATGCCAATTTCATCTTCGGCACAGATCATTCCAAAACTTTCAACGGATCGTATTTTAGCCACCCGCATAGTTAATGGCTCACCATTAACCGGATAAATAGTTACCCCGGTTTGTGCAACCACTACTTTCTGTCCCGCCGCCACATTTGAAGCACCACATACAATCTGTAAAGGTTCCCCTTTACCCACATTTACTTTGGTCAGTTTTAATTTATCGGCATTGGGATGGGGTATTGCTTCCAGCACTTCTCCAATCACAAGTCCGGCCAACCCACCTTTGGTGCTTTCATATTTTTCCATGCTTTCCACCTCCAAGCCAATGGAAGTGAGGATCCTGGATAGTTTTTCAGGCTCAATAATTTCGGGTAAATATTCGCTCAACCAGTTATAACTAATCGTCATGTTTGCTTACTCTTTTCGGATGGCAAAAATAGGTGATATAATTTGATGCGCCTTGAAATGGCCCAAGAGTGCGTAAATACAGGGTATTTTATCCAAAACCGCTGATTTTCCCCTGCCCACAGTTACAGCTTTTCGATCTGAAAATTGGGATTTTTTGGATAATTCTTTCTTCACAGGTATTTGTGCATTTCCCCCATTGACAAGCGGAAAACTTTTGATTTTGGTGGATAAGCGGAGTAAATTGTGTGAATAGCGGGCATGTAACTGTGAATAGGGCAGGAATAACCTGTGGACGAAAATTGACAAAAAAAATTTTCCGGTCCTACTTGGTTACACATATATTCGCTCCCCCTTACTTGTTTGGTAACAATTCCGTAACATAGAATATAGCCACTCAATAAGATTGAATTTGTTCCGCAAACCCAAATGAACACATTAGAATATGGATCTTACCAGTTTAAATACAGACAGAAAAAGAAGGAAAACATCCATGGATATGAGTACCATGGTATATGGTAAAGTTCCCCCACAGGCAAAAGAATTGGAAGAAGCTGTATTAGGTGCCATCATGCTGGAAAAAAGCGCATTTGATACCGTAACTGAAATTGTAAAACCAGAATGTTTTTATGTAGAAGCGAATCAGCTGATTTTTAAAGCCATGCAGGGTTTGCAGCAAAAAAGCATGCCCATTGATATTTTAACTGTGGTGGAAGAATTGAAAATGCGGGAGCAATTGGATGCGGTAGGTGGTCCCTATTACGTAACAAAACTGACCAATGCGGTTGTATCTACCGCCAATATTGATGCGCATGCCAGGATCGTTTTGCAAAAGTTTATTCAACGTGAATTGATTCGGATCAGTGGTGAAATTATTGGGGACGCATATGAAGACAGCACAGATGTATTTGATCTGTTGGATGACAGCGAAACCAAAATGTTCAATATCACCAATAATTACCTGAAAAAGAATTTTGAAGATATTGGTAATGTGCTCGCCAAAACAATTAACCGTATTGATGAGTTAAGAACTAAAACAGAAGATATTTCAGGTGTACCAAGTGGGTTTGCTACCCTTGACAGAGTAACCTACGGATGGCAGCCTACTGATCTGATTATTTTGGCGGCAAGGCCTTCAGTAGGTAAAACTGCTTTTGCACTGAACCTGGCACGCAATGCGGCATTGCATCCTACCAAACCCATTCCGGTTGGATTTTTCTCTTTGGAAATGAGTGCATCTCAATTGGTGCAACGTATTTTAAGTGCGGAGAGTGAAATCAAAATGGAAAAGATCAGCCGGGGGAAATTAGAAAACTATGAGTATGAGCAATTGCTGAGCAAGGGTATTAAAAAACTGGAAACTGCACCCATATTTATTGATGATACGGCTGCACTCAACATATTTGAATTTCGTGCCAAAGCAAGAAGACTGGTAAACAAACACAATGTGGGCGTGATTATTATCGATTACCTGCAATTAATGAGTGGCACCGGCGACAGAGGCAGTAACCGTGAACAGGAAATTAGTAATATTTCACGTAACCTGAAAGCCCTGGCAAAAGAATTAAATGTTCCTATCATTGCACTAAGCCAGTTAAGTAGAGCTGTGGAAACAAGAAAAGAAAGCAAAATGCCACAGTTGAGTGATCTGCGTGAATCGGGCGCTATTGAACAGGATGCGGATATGGTTATGTTTATTTACAGACCGGAATATTATGAAGTAATGAGCAATGAACAGGGTGAAAGCACACATGGTGAAACCCATATTCGTATTGCCAAACACAGAAACGGTTCACTAGAAACCATTAAACTCAGGGCAAAACTCGATATTCAGAAATTTGAAGAATGGGATGGAGACAGCGGTATTGCCGGACTGGGATCGAATTGGAAACCGGTAGGCCCATCTGTTCCACCTGCGGCGGGTGGCGGAGGCGATACGGGTAAACTCTTTATTCAAAAAGGCAGCAAAATGAATGGGGGTGATTTTGATGAAGGGTTTGAAAACGATGCGCCATTTTAAATAACCAAGCCCTTTTTCTTTTAAGCTATGGCACTTCCTTTTTTTTACGAACCGGATCTTCCTGAAACAGTCACTCATTTTACACTTAGCGAAGAGTCTGGCCGACATTGTATACAAGTGCTGAGAATGAAAGCAGGGGAAGAATTACAAATCACAAACGGTAAGGGACTTTTACAAACTGCCAGTATTGTTAGTGATGACAAAAAGAAAACTGTGGTCATTTTGCAGAAAGCAGAACACCAGCCTCCTCCAACAAAAAAAATAAGCATTGCCATTTCCCTTTTAAAGAACGCAACCCGGTTTGAATGGTTTCTTGAAAAAGCTACTGAAATAGGCGTATTCGAGATATTCCCCATTATTTCGAAAAGAACAGAACATACCCGGTTTCGAACAGACAGGATGAACGGGATATTGACAGCAGCCATGTTGCAAAGTCAACAGACATGGTTGCCAATTTTACAGGTGCCGATATACTTAGACCTATTGATTTCTGCAAAAAAATATGCGCAAACATTGATTGCTCATTGCGAAAAAGGAGAAGAAAAGCGTTTTATCAGGGATCTCCCAAATTCTTCTGAAACCCTTATCCTGATTGGCCCCGAAGGAGATTTTACTCCAGCCGAAATACAACTGGCCCTTGAGAAAAACTATATCCCGATTAGTTTGGGGGAAACCCGTTTACGTACAGAAACTGCTGGAGTAGTGGCGGCCACATTGTTAATGAACAGGTAGATTTACCTTACCGGAATCATGTATATTCAATCTATGAAGACTAGAGCCTTAATTTTTATTTTAATATCCATTCTTTTTTTTCAATCCTGCAAATATTTTAAAAATAAAAAAGGAGCTGCTAAAAGAGATACGAGCATTACTAAAAAAACTTCTTTTAATTCTTTATTCATTGACAGTTTTTACCTGGACGATTTTATTGCCCGGAATACCCAATACGAATCATACATTGATCAATTCAAAGATTTTTACAGTCATCGGAATTATGAGTTCGCCTGGTTTGATACAGCAGGCCTTTCAGAGCAGGCCCGAAATTTCATTAACCTGCAAAATAATTATGTAACTGAATTTCAGGATAGTTCCATTATCAACACGGAACTGCAAAAGTTAATAGATACGCTGGAGACAAAAAAAATGGACCGGAGCAAAAAAGAATCTGTTATCCTAAGAACAGAACTATTAATAACTGGTCAGTTTTTTGAATATGCTGCCAAAGTATACAAAGGAAGTGATATCAATGCTGCTGAATTAGGTTGGTTTATCCCCAGAAAAAAAATTGATCTTACGGCATTACTGGATGCAACCATCAGTTCCAAAACAATTGACCCCGATCAATATGCTCCTCAAAATTCGCAGTATAAAAAATTACAGGAATATCTTTCAAAATACATTTCACTTGAAAATAAAGTTGGCTCAGATACACTAGCTTATTTACGAAAACCAATCAAAAAAGGTGATTCTTCTTTGATTATCCCCGGGATTAAAAAAAGACTAATTCTGTTGGGTGATTTGCCACAGCCTGACAGCTCCGCTTTGTTTGATTCAAGTTTACTGATTGCCAGTAAATCCTTTCAAAAAAGAATGGGATTGAGTATAGATGGGGTTATCGGCAACCGTATGATCGCTGAACTCAATGTACCCATCAGCAAAAGAATACGTCAGTTATTGATTAACCTGGAGAGAGTCAGGTGGATGCCTGCAGACAACGACAGCAATTATATTCTGGTAAATATTCCGGAATACAAAATGCATGTATACGATAGTGGCAAACTTTATTTTGACATGAATGTGATAGTAGGTTCCGCTGCCAATAGTTCTGTGATCTTTAGTGGCAAACTAAAATATGTTGTTTTTAGTCCCTATTGGAACCTGCCGGAGAGTATTGTGCAAAAAGAAGTGATGCCTTCCATTCAAAAAAACAAAAATTATCTGTCTAAGAATCATATGGAAATAACGGGATACAGTGGTAAAACGCCTATTATAAGACAAATGCCCGGGCCAGGTAATTCATTGGGGCTGGTCAAGTTTCTATTCCCAAATAACTATAATATTTATCTCCACGATACCCCGAACAGGGA
>CAIWKU010000569.1 GCA_903913355.1 uncultured Bacteroidota bacterium
AAATAAGGGAGCCTGATATATTATCAGGCTCCCTTATTTACTTATTACTTACAACTTATTACTTAGACCTATTACTTCTTTCTCATCCACCATCCCAACCAAAGACCGCATACGCCCCATCCAAGGATTGAATCATGCAGGTAGGCTCTGGAATCGAAGATTTTGTACCAGATAAAGGAGTTATAGGGTACGTTAATGTATACAACCAATCCTATAAATAAGCAGGCGAGG
The DNA here is from genome assembly GCA_903913355.1 of uncultured Bacteroidota bacterium. GTDB lineage: Bacteria > Bacteroidota > Bacteroidia > Chitinophagales > Chitinophagaceae > Sediminibacterium. The sequence goes on from CAIWKU010000569.1 coordinate 232, forward strand.
AATATATTTCCAAAACTAGGTTTACTAAACTGGGAGATGATCCAGCAAACCAGCCAAACCATGAACATGGTAGACAATAATCCCCTTACCATATTCATATACATATCATTCATACTGAGTGTATAACTGCTATGGTATTCTATAAAGGCCCATGGCTTACCCATTCCCTTTAGCCCGGCTTTGTTTGCATCATCAAATGAAGTGCCTTTTGGCATACCGGGTAAAAGATATCCGCCTTCTTTATCGATCACACTGTTAAGGAAATGCATGATCGTATCCTGTTTAGGCGTATAATCCTGTGCCGACCGATGGAGATCGAGTACGGTCCAGGAAAGGGTCTGGCAAATAAAGATCAGTAAGCCACCTACAATGGCACCGATAATTGTTTTTTTCATAAAAGCAAGGTTGATGAGCGAACAAAATAGGCATCTGGTTTTACTTTTGCAATAGGGGATACTAATTTCTTGATGATCGGTTACTGGTTCAGTTACATCGGGCATTACTTATCTTTCCAAAAATTATTGAGCATGTTAACTGGTTACCCTTATACCACTGCTTCCCGTTTTATTCGTTATGTGAAGATAGATACGCAAAGCGACCCGCAAAGCACCACAAACCCGAGTACGCAAAAGCAAAAAAATCTTTCATCCCTGCTTGCAAAGGAGTTGCTGGATATGGGTATCACTGATGCCCACACAGATGAATTCGGATATGTATATGCAACGATTCCCGCAAATACTGATAAAAAAGTCCCCGTTATTTGTTTCTGTAGTCATGTAGATACTGCACCTGATTGTAGCGGCACTGATGTAAAACCTGTTTTGCACAAAAATTATGATGGAAAGGATATTATCCTGCCCGATGATCACACGCAAGTGATTACAACACAAGAATATCCCTACCTGAAAGAACATATCGGTAAAGATATTATTACAGCGAGTGGGTTAACCCTATTAGGTGCTGATGATAAAGCGGGCGTTTCTATAATTATGGATATGGCTAATTACCTGATAACCCATCCTGAAATAAAGCATGGAAGTATTAAAATTTTGTTTACACCTGATGAAGAAGTGGGACAAGGCACGGCAAAACTGGACTTGAAAAAACTGGGGGCTGATTTTGCCTATACTTTGGATGGGGGTGAGTTGGGAACATTTGAAGATGAAACATTTAGTGCCGATGGTGTAACCATTACCATACATGGAGTCATCTCTCATCCCGGTTATGCCAAAGGCAAAATGGTAAATGCTTTGAAAGTTGCGGCCGCTATTCTCGCAGCTTTGCCTGAAGAAGACTGGTCGCCCGAAACAACAGATGGGAAACAGGGATTTGTTCATCCTTTGCGGGTTGATGGATTGGCCGAAAAAGCAACGCTTGAGTTTTTAATACGAGATTTTGATACCCGCCAATTAGCGGTATATGAAGCCAGATTACAAAAAATAGCAGAACAAGTGCTAACCAATTTCCCGAAAGCGGTTATGCATTTTGAAGTGCATGAGCAATACCGGAATATGAAAGAAATACTCGATCAGCATCCGCAGGTTACCAGGAATGCAGAAGAAGCGTATCGTAGATCAGGATTAACTGTAGTAAAAGAACCCATCAGGGGAGGAACGGATGGAAGTAGGTTAAGTTTTATGGGACTTCCCTGCCCGAATATTTTTACGGGTATGCAGGCCATTCATAGCAGGCATGAATGGATAGGGGTGAGTGATATGGAAAAAGCGGTGGATGTTTTGGTGGAATTGGTACAAGTATGGGTAGAAACTGCAATTTAGTTTGGGGCTTTCAGTTTAGTGTTTAGGGTTGTTGGGGGTGATGGTTTGGGGTTCTGGAGGGTTTTTTGTGGGGTGAAATTTGTATTAAATTTTAAAAATATTTAATATTAGTGTGTACCTTACAGAAAAAATAAGCCATGAACATTCTTGCAGAATACTGGTGGGTGCTGGTTGCAGTACTAATTATTTTTAGTGGATTGGTTACTGTAAACCAGGGAACTATTGCGGTAATTACTATGTTTGGTAAGTACCGACGCATCTTACATCCGGGATTGAATTTTAAAGTGCCTATTTTGGAGCAGGTCTTTAAAACAGTAAGCATACAAAACCGTTCAGTTGAACTCGAGTTTCAGGCGGTTACGCTTGACCAGGCGAATGTATATTTTAAAAGTATGCTTCTCTACTCTGTTATTAACCAGGATGAGGAATCGATCAAAAATGTAGCTTTTAAATTTATCAGTGATAAAGACCTGATGCAGGCTTTGATACGCACTGTTGAAGGAAGTATTCGTGGGT
>CAIWKU010000570.1 GCA_903913355.1 uncultured Bacteroidota bacterium
AGAAAATACTTTCCGGTATGGTTTTCTGGTGTCTGCCCATACTATAATCCAGCATAGAGAATCCATAATAGTAACATTCTACCAATAATGCCAGGATGGGGGTCAACCATCCCGCCAGCGGAATCAGGCTTAATAACAGAATGGATAGTATATAGACTGTTTGCCAAAGACTATTCCTTACCGCAATATGGATTCCTCTTTGAATATCTTTCAGTAATTGCGGAAAACTAAAGCGGATATCGGTTCCCTCCATAATGGCTTCTGTTTTTTCGCTCAGGTAGGCAAAAAGGGGAGAACCCACAATCAGGAAAACATATTTAAAAAGGGAGAAATAGAATAAAAGCAGGATCAGCCATAATAGTAAACTGCCCATGGTAAACAGAAACCCGAGAAAACTATTGTTTAGCCTGTCGAGCCAGTTTTTTAGTCCGGTTTGCAAAATGATCCATTCGATAAAATTGCTGGACGTATGACTAAAAAAATAGATACTTACCATGAACAGGGCAGCATAAATGATACCAGGAATCAGTATCCATTTCCACAGTTTATGTTTTTTGATAAACCTGTGCGCTTCAAAATACGCCTGTATGGCTATGATCATTTCTTTCAGCACCCTGTATCGTTTAGTGTGGCGAAGTTAACACATTCAGTAAGTTTACACTTATGAAAACTATAACGCAGTTATATTCTCATAAATTGCCCCAGGACTTTTATCTGCAGGAAAAGGTAGGGGTTGTCGCAAAATCTTTGCTGGGTAAGGTTTTGGTCAGCTTTTTTGATGGCCAGCTAACGGCAGGTCGTATTGTAGAAACAGAAGCCTATAATGGGGTAATGGATAAAGCTTCCCATGCCTGGGGTGGCAGAAGAACCCATCGCACCGAGACCATGTATGCCCCCGGTGGCATTTCCTATGTATATCTCTGTTATGGTATTCATCATCTGTTTAATGTAGTAACCAACCAGGCAGAAATTCCGCATGCCGTGCTGATCAGGGGTATTGAACCGGTTTGTGGAATTGCTACTATGTTGCAACGAACCGGTAAATCAGCGTTCGATCTAACTGTTTCCAGAGGTCCAGGTAATGTATCCAAAGCATTGGGAATTAAAACATCTCATGGAGGTATCAGTTTGCAGGGGAAAACATTATTTATAGCCGATGATGGCTACTCGCTGCCTAAAAGCAAAATAATGGCTACTCCCAGAATTGGTGTGGACTATGCAGGAGAAGATGCTTTATTGCCTTATCGGTTTATTGTAAAAGACAATCCTTATGTGAGTGGCACTAAATGGCCAATAAAGAAACCGGCAAAAGCAAAATGAGTTTCTGATTCTCTCAACTGTGTAAAAACTATTTTGCTTAACTTTTCCAGTCAATCAATCTTTCATGAAAAAGAAATTTCCATTATTTCTGTCTTTGTTCTTATTAGTAACCCTGTCTGCCAAAGCGCAACCTGGCAAAATCATTCGTTTTAGCTCGTCTAATGCCATGTTCCCGGATACAGCAAGAATGCTAGGACATGATTATAACGGAAAACATTACGATGCCGGTACCTGTTATTGTGATAGCAGTATATTGATCTATGTGCCCCAACATTTTTCTTCGAAAAAAAAGATCAATTATGTGTTTTGGTTTCATGGATGGGGTAATAATATCGATAGTGCCTGTAAACAATATGACTTGCTTAACCAGTTCGATTTATCAAAACGAAATGCTGTATTCATTTTTCCCGAAGGGCCAAAGAATGCACCCGATAGTTATGGCGGTAAGCTGGAGCAGCCCACTGTGTTTCAGAACCTGATGAAAGAAGTGATCAGCAATTTGGTAAAGAATAAAATCATACAACGTCAACCTGTATTTAATATTGACAATTATAATATCAGCCTGGCTGGCCATAGCGGTGCCTATCGTGTAATCAGTAAGATCATCAATTTTAGTCCGGTAAATGAAGTAATCCTTTTCGATGCGATGTATGGAGGCAATGATGCTTATCTGCAATGGTTATCGGTGCCGGAACATCGTTTTATCAATATCTACACAAAAGACGGGGGCACATTTGAGAATAGTCATTGGATTATGCAGAAGCTGACCGATTCACTGCATATGCCCTTTATTTCTATGAATGAAGAAGAGATCACAGAATCTATTTTACAAAAGCAGAAGAAAATATTTATTTATAGCAAACAGGCACATAATGATGTGATTACTTATCATCATTATTGGGAGATGTTTTTGCGTTGGGGTGATAAGGAATAGTAAAGTAATTGTTTGTTGGTTGCCTGACCACAGGTGTTAAGAAGAAACTTATTAACTCCTTAACGTGTTGTGCTATTTAAATTCCGTCATACTATTGTTCGTAACCTCGTGTCGCTCACGGCCGCTAGGCCCCGTCCCTGTTACCGGGCTGCTATTGCTCCTAAAAAAATGTGCTTCGCATCATTTTTTTTGCCGTGGCCATTCGCCCGGCATCGAACCAATAGAGGCCCGTCCACAGGGACTGATTAGTAATTGTTCATCTGGCATCTTCTCTATTTCTGTTTTTTTATCGAAAGGATCAGGATCATATTTATACATAATTGATAGGGATTAAAATATTGAAGTAAAGTACATAACATAGGAACAGGAACGG
>CAIWKU010000571.1 GCA_903913355.1 uncultured Bacteroidota bacterium
AAAGCAGCCGCTTACAGACAAAATGATTTTTGTAAAAGATGGCGATAAAATAAATACATGGGAAAATATTGTTTCTTTGGTAAAGGGGAAAACGGTACTTCTCGATATGTGGGGTACTTGGTGCGTTCCTTGCAGGCAACAGTTGGAGCATAATAGTCATGCTATTAAAGAATATTTTAAAGGGAAAGGATTGGATTATTTGTATATAGCGAATAATGATCAGGGGAATGAACAAAGATGGAAAGAACTGATCGCTTATTTTAACCTGGAAGGATCACATATACTGGCAAGCAAAAAATTAACCAATGATATCATGAGTAAGGTGAATGCAACCGGATATCCTACGTATATTATCATCCATAAAGATGGCAGTTTTGAATTGTCAAGAGCAGGTTATCAATTGAATAGGGAGTTATTAATAACACAAATAGAACAGGCATTACAATAAGTGAACAATAATCATACATAATTACTATGAGTAAAAATAGTTTAGTTAAGGCAATCTTTTTAACGGTTTGCTTTTGTACAAGTAACCAGGCATTTACCCAAACACCGAGTAGCAATCCCAATGCGGCTTACCAGCCTCCTTATTTTGCTGATGCCGACAGGGCACAAAAAATACAAACTCTTTTTCCGCTGATAGAAAAAATCTATCGGGAGTATGCCGTCAAAAACCATTTCCCCGGTTATGCATTTGGGGTGATGGTGGATGGTAAACTCGTGTATTCTGGTGGGGGTGGATATACAGATATTGAGAAAAAAATTCCGGCTACACCCAATTCTATGTTTCGGATTGCATCTATGAGCAAGAGCTTTACGGCCATGGCAATTCTGAAATTGAGGGATGAGGGTAAACTGAAATTGGATGACCCTGTTTATTTCTATATACCTGAAATCAAGGGACAGAAGCTAACCAAAGATGCACCTGAATTGACTGTTAGAAATCTTTTGACACATTCTGCAGGATTTCCGGAAGACAATCCCTGGGGTGACAGGCAGCTGGCTAAAACTGATGCCGACCTGATAGCCTTGATCAAAAAAGGAATTTCTTTCTCCAATGATCCGGGATTGAGTTATGAGTATAGTAATATGGGATTTGCTATGCTGGGGTATATCATTAAAAAAGTAAGCGGTGTTCCATATAGCGAATACATCGCAAAAAATATTTGGAAGCCATTGGAGATGGGACAGGCTGAGTGGGAATATAGTAAAGTGCCTGGGAATAATCTGGCGCATGGTTATCGTTGGTTGAATGATGCCTGGCGGGAGGAAGCTTTATTGCATGATGGAATTTATGGGGCAATGGGCGGAATGATTACTTCAGTAGAATCGTTCAGTAAATATGTTGCCTTACATCAATCAGCCTGGCCGGTAAGAAACGATCTTGAGTCGGGTCCGGTAAAAAGAAGTTCTATCCGCGAAATGCAGCAACCCTGGCGTTTTGCGGCTTTGAATCCAGCTTATAAATATCCAAGCGGCCGCGAATGTGCTATGGCTTCTGCGTATGCCTATGGGTTAAGATGGTCAAAGGATTGTGAAGGAAGAGAAACTGTGGGGCACACCGGCGGATTACCCGGCTTTGGAAGTAACTGGGTTATTTTACCTGAATATGGAATCGGGGTAATCCTTTTTGCAAACGTAACCTATGCGCCTACCAGCCTGGCAAATATAATGGTGCTGGATACAGTAATAAGAATGGCACAATTAACCCCCCGACAATTACCTCCTTCGAAAATTCTTACCCAACGAAGGGATGAACTGGTAAAATTGATGCCTGATTTCACAAATGCAATTCATTCAGACATATTTGCCGTTAATTTTTTCTCGGATTATTTTCCAGATACTATGAAAAAAGAGGCCAATGCTATTTTTGTGAAGGCGGGAAAGATCAATAAAATAAATGAGGTAGTTCCTGAAAATCAGCTACGCGGATATTTTATTATGGAAGGAGAGAAAGCCAATGTTTGGGTGAGTTTTACTTTAACGCCAGAGAATCCGGCTTTAATACAGGCATATACAATTAAACTGATAGAAAAATAAAGGATATAAAACAGAACGCAGATACATTCTGCGTTCTGTTTATTTCAATTATAATTTTTTCATTTCCCCTCTCTGTTCATTATTGATAAACCAGATCTTCACCACTTTCCCTTCTTTATCCAGATCAAACTGCAATTGACGATTACTATCGTCTGCATAAAAGAATTTGGTGTTTGACTCAGGTTTTAATTCTATATCCGGAGATCCATCCCTATGACGATAGAGTTTATTATCTTTTTTGATTACTTCTAAGGTTAGACCCGCATTGTATTTTCCAACAAACTTATCCAACAAGGAAGGATCAATGGGCACTTCTTTATGCATATAAGGGATTTCCACTGGTTGATCAAAAACAATATTGGTCAATCCGTCTACAATCACATCAGTTATAGGAAGTGTATTGTTTTGAATAACGGTGGTATTGGATAATAAAATAATGCAGATATCATCTTGTACAAATCGACTGATATGAGAAATAAATCCAGGTATTCCACCATTATGCCAGATCCGGGGATGTTTATTGGCTGAATCTATGATGATTCCATATCCATAATTATTTTTTCCGGGAGTAAACATTTTCTGTTTGGATGCATCGCTAAGTATTGCATTGCCATATAAGGCCCTGTCCCATTTATACAAATCATCAGCAGTAGAATAGATTACTCCGGCACTAAATGGCCAGTCCATTGAAATATACTCGGCATTCTGTACTTTTTTCTTAGCCATTTCATATCCTCTTGCGCGCATGGGTAAAACCGTATCCCAACTGTTTACGCCTGAATTTGACATGCTAATTTTATCAAAAATGTTTTTGCGCAGGTAATCACGGTATGATTGACCACTGACTTTTTCAATAATATATCCCAACAAAAAGAACCCTGAGTTATTGTAACTATATTTTGACCCAGGAGAAAAATCATAGGGTCGTTTGCTAAAAAATGCAATCATGGAATCTTTGCTCCAGGTTAATCTTCCTACATTCATGAACTCAGGAAGATTTGTATAACTCGCAATCCCGGAAGTATGGTTCAATAGCATATGTATGGTTACACTATCTCCTTTTGGAAAAGAGGGAATGAATTTACTTAACTTATCATCTA
>CAIWKU010000572.1 GCA_903913355.1 uncultured Bacteroidota bacterium
CTGTTACCACTTTGCCAGTTTCATCACTCGGATAACCAGTTTTAGGCACCGCAAATGGAATTTTTCCTTTCTCAAATGGTGGAGCTACATTCACTGCGAGTCCAGCTACCCATACATTTGGATATTTTTTGTGACGGTAATTAGGCAGTACATCCACAAAACCATTTTGCAAGGCCTCAAGTTTGGGTGAGTTTGTGATGAAATCAACCCCTTTGAAAGGAGGCATCAGCATAGTGAATTTGCTGGGTAATACTTCCCCGGATGTCAATATCACAGAATCTTTGGTTACTTCCTGAATGGCTACACTGGTGCGATAGTGAATATGAAACATTTTCATAAACCCTTTCAGCATAGATTCGCCTAAAGGCATTCCATCAATTCCAAAATGGCCCAGATAGTTTTCTGGTGTCACCCAATACAAATCAACTTTTTTGCGAATGTTTTGCTCCCTTAACCATTTCTCTACATTGAATAAAAACTCATACGCGGCACCCATACAACCTGCATCCTGTGTAGCCCCAATAACGATTGCACCGGGATCTTTTTTAAATGCATCCAGCTTTTCTCTGGTTTCCATAGCACCTGTTGGGGTTCCAATATAAGAAGCAAATTCACGGATACCAGGAGCAATATCAAAATTTACTTTAGGTCCTGTAGCTATTACCAATTCATCATATAAAAACTCACCATTTTCTGTATACACTTTTTTCTCATCAGGATCTACCCTTAATGCAACTGTTTGTATAAATTCAACCCCTTTCTTTTCAAGAACGCTTCGTCTGTCAACAGTAATTTCGCTGATCTCTCTGCGTTTAAACGGTACCCAAATCAAAGAAGGTATAAAAAGGAATTTATCACTTCTATCAATTAGTGTAACGGTAACCTTATTTTTTAATCGATTCTTTAGGAGGATTGCTGCGGTAAAGCCGGCAAAATTTCCGCCAATCACAAGCACTTTCATTTTGTTTGATTTTATACAGCAAAGTTCTTAGTTGGCTGGTATGCTATATGTAACATTAGATACATTCAATTGAAAAATGGATTTTTTTTTGTGTATTTAATACCATCAAAATACGATTCCTGTAATATCCAGCGGATTGTCCCCGTATTTGCTTCATATTTCAGTCGGTTCCGCTTCGGGTACAACCGAAGCTTGCTTTGGTTTTGTTCGAGTACAACCGAAGCCGCTTCGGTTATAACCGAAGAAATACAAAAGCAAATAAGACGCAGATACGCAGCAAATAAGCAGCTGAATCGATCAAAATCAGGGGCCGTTGTGTAGAAATCCCTTACTATTATTAGCTATTATCTTCGAAGTTTAAATCCACAAATCGTTTCCATCAGGAACATCGTATCGATATAAATAGGAATGTGCTTGGTTTTAACGCCTCATCAGAGGCAACCGCCCTGTAACTCCGACCCTCTCCTAAAATCCCTTTGCCCTTAGGGCAAGCCTTCTTAGGGGATCGGTCAGAAACCGATTACTGCTTCTTTTCCAGGCATCCCTCTTTTCTCCGGGTATCTATCAGGTATTGGATCTTCCATGCCCCATTCAATCTGACTAATTGGAAAGAATTGGCCCCGCAATGACTGAATTGGCCATTATAATAAAATTGATAGGGTGTCCAAACAATGGCCAGC
>CAIWKU010000573.1 GCA_903913355.1 uncultured Bacteroidota bacterium
ACTATGTTTATCAGAAAGCTGGTATTGCAGATACAGTGTAGGAAACAACTGCACATAATCACGTGTAAACTGAATATCAGAAGTAATCTGGTTACCATTTGAATGGGTATGTTCTAAACGCAGACCCAATTGTCCGCTTAACTTTTTGGATAAGGGTCTGCTATAATTTACATAGGCAGCATTGATATTTTCCTGATAAACAAAATGATTGCTTCTGCCAAGATCCTGCACAAGAATGGTATTCTTCACACTATCATACACCGCATTGTTATCTGTTTTTACAAAACTTGATTTCAATCCCGCTTCAAATTTTGCACCATGTTTCAGCGGCTTTACATAATCCAGTTTCGCACTATAGATATCGATTCGTTGTGGCAGGTTACCCAACAAAGTATCATTGGGAGATGCGGGTAAAGGCAATCCGGTGGGTGTATAATATTGGTTGGTCAAACTCTGGTTATTACCAGAATGATAACTGATATAATCCAGGTCAGCCGTAATTTCAGAGCCTGTGGTGTCAATTACATGACGCATATTCAGGTTGGTACTGAAATTGTTCCAGAATTGATTATTCAATGAAACCGAACGGGTTTGACTTTGTGCGATATTATTGGCATCAGCGATATTAATCGCACTATTGCTCGTAAACAATTGTTGGTTGTTGCCACCATTCACTACAAAACCCAGGGTTGTTTTTTTGGAAGCAAAATAATCCATTCCAAACTTGCCCGACCAGGGTTTGTCGTTATTATGCAGATCATTTACCTGGTTATAATTAGACAGAACGGCCTTGGTAGCAGAATCTGTGAATTTGCGCTGAATGGTTAATTTTTGAAAACCTTGATTATGGGCATAGCTGATATTGCCAAAGAGGTTGAAAGCTCCATTTCTATAATTCATATTGGCACTTTCATTAGTTTTAGCGTAAACGCCCTGTCCATAACTACCGGTAACACTTCCATTATACCCCAACTGTTTGTTCTTTTTGGTTTTGATATTAATAACGCCTGCACTTCCGGCAGCATCATATTTAGCGGGTGGGTTGGTCATGATTTCTATCTGATCTAATTGTGTACTCTGCATATTCTGCAACATAGTGGCCAGATCCTGTCCCGATAAATAGGTCGGTCTTCCATCAATAAATACCTGCACCCCTTGTTTTCCTTTCAAACTGATATTACCATCCTTATCCACTGAAATACCCGGCGATTTTTCCAATACTTCCATGGCGGTACTTCCGGTATTGGATATAGATGCTTCCACATTTACAATGGTTCGGTCAATCTTCTGTTCTATCAATGGCTTGCTGGAACTAACCGTAACAGCGGCCAGTTCTTTACTCAAAGGCTGCAAATGGATGATTTTAAGGTCTGATGCCGGATTGGCTTCAGTTAGCTCAACCGTTTCGCTATAGTATTTTGCAAAACCGCTGGCCTGAACCAGGACCAGGAATTTCCCGGGCTTACCCGTTTCCAGTTCAAAATGACCGGTTTTATCAGAAACAGAAAGTTTTACAATAGAGGAATCTTTGGCCCGTAACAGACTAACCGATGCGGCTTCCACAGGTTTACCTGAGCCATCTAAGATTCCGGTTACGGTTCCGGATATCACGGTTTGGGCAGAAATACCGGTAAACCCCAATAAGCCTGCCGAAAGGGTTAGAATAGCGATGAGTTTTTTCATTGTATGGAACATATTAAATGATTTTGATTTAGTTCTAGTGTTTACTAATTACAAGTCAAAACTATGTACTGTGTTTAGCATAGTACATAGTTTTGTATTTAACGGCAAAATCACGTGATAAGTGGCAGACCCGAGTGGGTTCAGTGAGAGTAATTCTCAGCGCTTTCAGGACTATATTTTCCTAACCTATTCTTTATCAATCTCTTATTACCTAACGCTTCCTTTCATACCCCTCAGCCTCTCCTCTGCGTTCCCTGCGGTTCTCCGCGTTCTCAGCGATGCTGCTTTTCCTACATCTCCAAAATATCACCCATCCAGACCACCCGAAGAGTTCTATAATCATAAAAAAAGCCCGTCAAACGACAGGCTTCAAA
>CAIWKU010000574.1 GCA_903913355.1 uncultured Bacteroidota bacterium
AACTATTTGGAAAATAAAGGTAAGAAGGTTGGAAGTACATGGGCAAATGGTGTCAGAATCTTTTTAGCCAGTGATTTTTGAATGCTTTTTCGAAAGCTGTCTTTTTTTTGAGGTAGTTGCTATGTTTTAATTGTAAAAAGGATTCTATGGTTTTTTGTTGTATGGGGGTTATTTGTTGCCTGTATTGAAGGTAAAAGGCTTTCACCAATTCGATTTGTTCTTCGAGAAAATCATTTGTTGTGAATAGGGAAACCAGGTGGTTGGCTAGCCTCTGTATTCGATTTTTTTTATTGTGTTTTGAAAAAGTAACATTTTGATCGTGTTTTCTGTATTGGATATATGGCTGATTAAGCATAGAGATATTTCCCATGGTGAACGCAACCAGGGCAATCCATGCATCATGTTGATATTGTGCATTATTGGGAATTGTAGCAAAGTAATGCTTCATTTCTGTATTCATGAGTACGGTACAACCTGTTACAAAATTTCCGAATAACAAAGTCTCAAAACAGTGCCTGTATTTATCCTGTCCGGTTTCATTGTTAACAGAAGAATTGAGCAGATTACCTTCAGTATCTATCAGTGTGAGATCGGAATAAATCATAGCTGGTTTTCCCGCTTGCTCAATAGCTGCCAGTGCTTCGGCTGATTTTTCCAGTTTTTGCGGAAGCCATATATCATCTTGGTCGCATAAGGCAATATAATTTCCGGGTGTGGCCAATGCAACGGCTTTTTTAAAATTTTGGATCACCCCTAATTGGCTTTCATTTCTGATATATCGGATTATTGGATTGGGGAGAAAGGATTCTATTAGCTGGTTAGTATTGTCTGTTGATCCATCATCGCAAATAATGATTTCGGCTGGCATCAATGTTTGCATTAGCAGAGAATGCAATTGTTGGGCTAAAAATCGTTCACCATTATAGGTGGTTACTACCACCGTTACCTTATTCATTGCTCAGGGTTTTCTTTTGCAAAAACTTATTTTTTAGAGGCTCCACAAAGCTGAGTAAGAATATGTTTTTGAATAAAAGCAGTTGGAGAATGATATATGCGCCTGAACATACGATAATAGATATTACCAGCACCAAAATCATATTCAACCCCATTAATCGTATGCCGATAATGATGGGAATAAAGGGCACTGAACTTATGATGGATTGTATCATAAATTTCCAATTATACCTGAAGGAATAGTATTTTCTTGTAAAGTAATAATACGTAATAGTTACGATCAGCTCTGTAGCAATATTGGCAATAGAAGCCCCTTTTTCCTGCAGGAAGGGGACTAAAATAAAATTCAAAGCCAAACAAGTGAATACTCCGGCAACTATTGATAGAAATATTTCTTTGTTTTTGCCCGCAGGCATTAAAACCTGGAAACAAAAAAAATGACCAAACCCAATTAGCAGGGGGAGCACGGAAAGTATTTGCATGCTGGTGCTTCCGGTAATGAACTGTTTGCCTGAAAAGATTACAATACATTCAGGTGCCAGAATGGCCAGTCCCAATGCCATAGGAATTGATAAAAAGACCAAAAAATTAAACGATTTATCCAGTAATTTTTTTACTTCACCTAGATT
>CAIWKU010000575.1 GCA_903913355.1 uncultured Bacteroidota bacterium
AAATTATTGATTTTAACCATATTGGCCCTTTTTGGGATGGCTTTCAGTCCTCAAAACGACATAGAAGCCATTAAACAAGCTTTTAAATCAGGCAATGCGGATGAAGTGGCAAAATATTTTGATGATTATGTCGATATAAAATTACTGGATAAGGATGAGGTTAAAAATATAGGGAGAAACCAGGCTTCGATTGCTTTAAAATCATTTTTTTCGGAAAATGGGGTTAAAGGATTTCAGAAGATTTCTGACCGTGAAATCGGGACTACCATGTATATGACCGGTAAATTGCTGAATGGCAGTAAGGGGTATAATATTACAGTAATGATGAAACAGAAAGGTGGCAAACATGTGATTATAACCATCCGAATCAATTAATATTATCATGCTATAAAAATTAAGCCCTGCCTTGGCGGGGTTTTTCTTTATCCGCTACATTTACAATATGAAATCTTTTGATGAACAGTTATTTCACCTGATTGCGGAGGCATTGCAAGAAGACCTGGGTAATGGAGATCATTCCACCTTAAGTTGTATACCTGCTCATAAAAAAGGGAAAGCTATTTTGAAAATTAAGCAAGATGGTATCCTGGCCGGGATGGAAATTGCCAGAAAAATATTTGCCTATAAAGAGCCTTCGGCTATTTTCACCCCGTTTAAGAAGGATGGGGATAGTATGCTGAAAGGAGAAAATGCATTTGAAGTTAGCGCAACGGTACATACCATATTAGCCTGTGAACGACTAGTTCTGAATTGTATGCAAAGAATGAGTGGAATTGCCACACTCACACAATCTTATTCAACATTACTAAAGGGATACCATACCCGTTTACTTGACACCCGTAAAACCACACCCAATTTCCGATTATTGGAAAAAGAAGCCGTTAGAATAGGAGGTGGTATCAATCATCGTTTTGGATTGTATGATATGATTATGTTGAAGGATAACCATATTGATTATTGTGGTGGCATACAGCCGGCTATAGAGGCAGCTTATTCCTATACTCAAAGAATACAACCTGCTCTTCGGATAGAAGTAGAAACCAGAACCCTGGCTGATGTAGCTGCAGTATGCGCTATCGGAAAAGGAAAAGTATTCCGAATTATGTTGGATAATTTTACACCCGATCAGATCTCGGAGGCATTGGTACTGATTAATCATGCGTTTGAAACAGAAGCCAGTGGTGGTATTCATCTCCAGAATATTGTTTCCTATGCGGCAACTGGTGTAGATTATATCAGTGTGGGAGGATTAATTCACCAGGCACAGAGTGTCGATCTAAGTTTAAAAGCGATAATAATATAATTGATAGTGTATGAGTAAAAAAAATAAGCCGGATACACGTGGATTTGTTTTTAGCACCGATCCTTCTTTTCGTTTTGAGCAGGAAGAAACACCGGAACAGGAAACGCTTACACCTGTACAGCAAAAACTCCGTATCAGGCTTGATACCAAACAGAGAGCGGGAAAGGCAGTTACCCTGGTTACAGGTTTTATAGGAACCGGGAATGATCTGGAAGAACTCGGAAAAAAATTAAAAAATTTTTGTGGAACGGGTGGAAGTGTGAAAGAAGGTGAAGCCATCATTCAGGGAGATCAACGTGAAAAAATATTGCAATACTTAATAAAATCCGGATATACAAATACCAAAAAATCGGGTTAATCAATAATCTATTTCCAGCTTTAGCCTGTCTCTCAGTTCTTTAATCAAGGGATATTGCTCCGCAATATGTTCAAATTTCTGTTTGCTGTTCAACCGCATATGAGCGGGAATATCTTCCTGTTCGCCTGCTTCCACTAACACATCAAAACCAATGGCCCGGTTATTGAATTCTTTGTGTAAATGATCTAATAACATCATTTTTTCCTGTTCTACAAATTTCTGAGAGGTAATGGCACTAACAGTAACAGTAAACCGGAGTTCATTATCTATCACCAGCCTGGCAGATTTGAAGGTGCCGGCAGAAGAATGTTTTAATTGTTTTTCAAGCAACACTGTATATGCCTGCCAACACTGTTGCAGCCTTTCCATAGTCAAAACTTCTGCCTCTTTTACTTCTTCAATGGCATATTGATCGCCATATTTTTCCCTTAATGCTGTCAGTAAATTTTTCTTTGGGCCATTTGCAGCAACTGGTTGAGGCATTGCTTGTGAGGCAATCGGTTTAGGAACAGAAGGTTTTGTTACCGGAGTATTTTGCAGTGTTGTTATAGATGGCGGTGGTGGTGTAACGGAAGCTTCAATCGACAATCTTGCTCCTTTTTGTGCTGGAACCGAAATTGTTTTTTGCTGAATGGAAGGCAGGGGCTTTGTTCTGAAAGCTATTGGTCCGTCAAGCCGTTTTTTTTTAACAAGGGTGCCATTTTCCAGGGAAAGTTCGATTGCCTGTTGCAGAAAGTTTAATTTGATCAGGGTCAGTTCAACATGTAATCGTTTATTCCTGGCCATTTTAAAGTTGATCTCTGCCTCATTCAAAATATTCAATGCACTCACCAGATAAGATATGCCTGTGTTTGCGGCTGTGCTGATATATTTTTCCTGCTGGCCCTCCACTACTTCGAGTAAAGCCGCAGATTTTGGATCCTTGCATACAAGCAGGTTGCGAATAAATTCAGCAAAGCCATTGATCACCAAATCACCTTCAAACCCTTTGCGGTTTATTTCATCAAATAAAAGCATGGCTGCTGCCATATCCTGCAACTGCATGGCATCGAGCATCTTAAAATAATAATCCTCGTCAAGAATATTCAGGTGCTCAAGGGTGTTCTGATAGGTAACCGTTCCATTGGTAAAACTGACAATCTTATCCAGGATGCTTAAAGAATCGCGCATACAGCCTTCACTTTTCTGCGCAATTACCTGTAAAGCGGCTTTTTCGGCTTTGATTTCTTCTTTATCAACGATTTCCTGCAGATGGATAACCGTGTCATTATTGGTGATCCGTTTAAAATCAAAAATCTGGCATCGGCTTAAAATGGTAGGAAGTATTTTATGTTTTTCTGTAGTGGCTAATATGAAGATGGCATAAGAAGGCGGCTCTTCCAGTGTTTTCAGGAATGCATTAAAGGCACTGGTACTCAGCATGTGTACCTCATCCACTATATATACTTTGTATTTGCCAGCCTGTGGCGCAAACCGAACCTGCTCAACCAGTGAACGAATATCATCCACAGAATTATTGCTGGCTGCATCCAGTTCATGAATATTGAGTGAAGTGCCTGCATCAAAAGATATACAACTACTGCAGGTATTACAAGCTTCGCCTTCAGGTGTCTGGTTGGTACAATTGATTGTTTTAGCTAGAATTCGGGCACAGGTAGTTTTACCTACACCTCTGGGACCACAGAACAAAAATGCATGGGCCAGTTGATTATTTCTGATAGCATTTTTTAGTGTAGTGGTAATATGCGACTGCCCCACCACGGTATTAAAATTCTGTGGGCGGTACTTCCTTGCTGAAACAATGAATTTATTATCCATAACAGGGTTGCAAGATAAGAATTTAGCAGTCAGCAATTGGCTTTCAACCTCAGGCTTTGTATGAATGTGTACAATTTCTATTTGCCTTCCATAGGCAAATTCCAGCAAACTTATTTATACTCCATTTCCGGGTGTCGAACAAATGGCTGGTCCCTGTTGAATAAATAGCGGAATGTAATCATACGACGACTTTGTATGCCTCCCAGACTTTTATAGATATTGATCATCTTCGGATTCCAGTCGCCAGCCCAGCCCATTTCATATTGCGTATACCATCCCTTCCCCTGAATCAATAAAGCACATTCCTGTATCATAAAGCTATCGATACCCAATGCCTGGTATTTTGGAACTACGCCAAAAGCGAGACCGGTTAATCGTTTATTATAACCGGTTTTTTTCATCCAGAGTAAGTGTAATTTTTGAAACCAACCGAATTTGCCGTTAAAATGCTTAAAGTATTGATTAAGATCCGGGATATTGATGAACATGGCAATAGGGTCTTCCTTGTAATAGGCAAACCAAACTGTGCGTTCATCCATAATGGGTTTCATGGTCTTGAATAATTTCACTACCTGCTCTTTGGTAATTTCTTTGGCTTCCCCATGTTGCGCCCAGGCCGCATTGTATACGGTGGCAAAATCTCCCGCATATTTATCCAGTTCACTCAGCTTTGCATGTCTTGCTTCATAGCCCGGCTTAGCCTTGAACTTGGCATGCCTTTCCGGAAAGCGGGCAGGCAAAGGATCATCCACGTTCATATAATAGTAATACTGGTTATAATAATTCTGAAAACCATAATTCGTAAATAATTCCTGGTAATAATCGGGGTTAAAAGACATCCCATACATGGGTTCGCTATCAAATCCTTCAACCATCAGCCCCCACCATTTATCCCGATCACCAAAATTAATGGGCCCATCCATGGCCTCCATTCCTTTTTCCTGTAACCAGGATTTAGCTGTATCAAATAAAGCATCAGCTACTTTCTGATCCCGAACACTATCAAAAAAGCCAATACCACCAGTAGCAAAATCAGTTCCCTTATTAATATATTTTGAATTGGTAAATGCAGCAATTCTTCCGATCAGGTTACCGTCACCATCTTTCGCTATCCATCTGCGGGTTTCCCCATACTTGTAGGTTTTGTTTTTGGCAGGATTAAATACATCATTCACTTCATTATCCAAAGGGCGTATATAGGAAGAATTGTTTTTATTCAGCAAAGCATTTACCAGTAAAAAATCTTTAGCAGTTTTGCTGTCGGTTACTTCAATCAATTGCATACTACACTGTTTTTATAAAGATACTATTTCAAGTATTACGATATGCTGTCTGAAATTACCTGGCAAACAATTTTTCACCCATTTTTTCATCATGTCCATAAATGTCTTTACGGAAATTCAGGGCACCTGCTTGATCTACCCAACTGGTAAAGTACACCAGGAATACCGGAACCGGTTTCTTAATGGTCACCCATTTTTCTTTTGAAAGATGCATAGCTTCATCAATAGATTGACTGGTCCAACTGGTATCGGATCGAAGCAGATATGCTGCAAATTTTTTAGGATCGGCAATGCGTATACAACCATGACTCAAACCCCTGCTCGATTGTGAAAACAATTCCCTGTTCGGGGTATCGTGGAGATAAATATTATAGTTATTTGGGAATAAAAATTTGACTAGCCCCAGTGAATTTCCTGGCCCCGGTTTTTGCCTTACAATAGGTGTTTTACCACTATAACCAGTTATCTCCATATTATTCTTTGCTATGTAGTTTTTGTTTTTCCGGA
>CAIWKU010000576.1 GCA_903913355.1 uncultured Bacteroidota bacterium
ACGCGGGTTGCATGACGGCCACCTTCAAAATCAGTTGTCATAAATATTTCTATCATTTGTTCAGCCAGTGCCAGGGCCACAAAACGCGCAGGAATACAAATAATATTTGCATTATTATGTTTACGCACCAGCACAGCCACATCATTTTCCCAGCATAAACCGGCCCGGATATGCTGGTGTTTATTTGCAGTTATAGCCACTCCATTAGCGCTGCCACATAAAAGAATGCCAAAGCAGGATTCTCCACTTTCTACACTATTGGCAGTTGGATGGGCAAAATCAGGATAATCAACAGAGTCAGCAGAAAAGGTTCCAAAATCTTTTACTTGGTAGCCTTTTTCAGACAAAAATTTTACCAGAGCGGTTTTATACTCAAACCCGGCATGGTCGCAACCGATCGCAATGGGCTTGGAACTATCGAAAACAAAAGGCATGTTAATGTATATTGATGGCTAAGATAATCGATTCGTTATGGCCATCCTCAAAAAATACACGAGCGGATAAGAAAATAAAAGCGGGGTAGTAACCGAACTTTATTTTACTGTCGAATCATGTGCTTTTTGAATAGCCTAACCCTTATTAGCCGCTAAAGTTAAGGGTAAGCAGCACATAAAATCAGGTGACCGAAGCCTTTACAATCAATTTTCGGTGAAAAACCGATTTGTCAGCGTAGGATTTTCATTTTTACTGTTTCTATGCGGGTATCACTTACCGATAAAATATCGAAACGGTAATCGTCTATGATGATGGTTTCCTTTTGTTTGGGAATGGTTTCATGTTTCTGTATAATATATCCGCTGAGGGTTTCAGAATCACTTACCGGGAAACTCATATTGTATTTTTCATTCAGGTAATCCAGTTCTACTCTGCCGCTGAGAATGAATTCATCTTCTGCCAGTTGTTTCTCTACCAATTCCTCTACATCATACTCGTCTTGAATTTCCCCAAAAATCTCTTCCAGCACATCTTCCATGGTAACAATGCCTGCAGTGCCACCAAACTCATCTACTACCCAGGCGATACTCTTTCTTTCTTTGGTAAATTTATTGATCAAATCGGTGGCACTCATACTTTCCGGAACTGCCATAATCGGATGTAATACAGATTTTACGGTTGCTGGTTTTTTAAAAAGATCGAGTTGGTGCACATAACCAACGATATTATCGATATTATCATCATAAATCAGGAGCTTACTTAAATGGGTATTGATGAAAACCTGTTTGAGATCTTCTACAGGCGTACTGATATCCACTGCCTCTATTTCCGTTCTTGGAACCAGGCATTGTCGAATCTTTACCATGGGTAAACTCAGGGCGTTTTCAAATAGTTCCTTATTCAATTCTGTATTATCCTCATCCTGTTCTTTGGTTTGCTGGAAAAAATGCTCCAAATCAACTTTGGTGAAAGCTTCATTTTTTTCGTTTAAGCGAACATTGAATACATATTTCAATATCCATTGAGAAAAATTCACAAAGAATTTAGTAACCGGTAGAAAAAGTGTATGAAAGAATTGTGCTACCGGTGAAAAAAAACTCAATAACGAATCGTTCTTGGCCCTGAAAATAGCCTTTGGTAAGAATTCTCCGATAACAAGCACCACAATAGCAGATAAAAAAGTATCAAAACCTAACTTCAAATATTCATTATGAATATGCAATGGGTTCCAGAGAGTCATTTTTAACAGCTCATCAAACAACAAACCATAAATCACCAGAAACAGGTTAAGTCCAACAAGACAGGTGCCAATAAATCTTGCCGGATGTTCCATGAAATTGGATAAAAGAATGCCACTCCGTTTTCCCTGTTTTTTCTTCAACTCTATACTAAGACGGTTAGCACTTACAAATGCAATTTCATAACCTGCAAAAAAACCGATTAGAATCAGGGTCACTGCTATCCATATAATGGTATATAGCTCAGTCATATAGGAAAAATAGCATAAAAATTCTGTTTCGCAAAAATAGTGCCGATCCACTACACACAAGTACCCCGTTGAAACGGGGTACGTTCACCGATACTTAGAACATAAGCAACCGGCATTGTGAGATATATGCACATGAGAAAATACCGGGGGTTTATTTGAAATCAACCGTGCAATTCTGGCATTTGATATCAATTTTCAAACCTTTGCCATCCCCGCCACTGGCAGTAAAATGAGAAGGTGAATTATTATCGCTATAAAAACTCATGCTGCTGGGAAATTGTTTCCCTGTAACCAATATTCTTTGACCGTCTGATCTGTTTGTTGAGGGTCTGCCTTGTACAGTAATTTCACCTGCGGTTGACTGACCACCTGAACCAGTAATTGTGTTAGAAGTAGGTTTTTTTGCATTTTCATCTGTTGTAGTTGTAAAAGCAACGGGGGTCTTTTCAAAATTTCCATATACAGAACTATAAGCACCAGCAAAATCAATATAGAAATTTTTAGTGTTGTGAAGAGGAATTCTTATATCAGCATATTTGTCATTTAGTTTAACAAGACTCACGTTCGCACCCAGGTTTCTGATTTTTATATCAGAATTACTGCCTTCGAGATCGATAGAGTTATTTAATTTGGTGATGCGTAAGTTGCCATAAATTTTTCTGCCGCTTATTTCACCTGCTTCTTCCATTTCATATTCATCATTCGTACTTCTCAGCGTAATTTTTTTAGCAAGCGCCATTTCAATACTGGAATATTTACTGTCAACATCCAGGTCATCAATATTCTTTGCACTAAAACGACCATTTGAAATCTCCACTTCAGCTGATTTCACATCTCCCAAATTAATATTAGAATATTTTGAGCGGAGAACTAATTTACTAAGATTACCTGCATCGAGGTTACCATTGGTTATATCTACATTCAGATCACCGATATTATCAGGGATTTCTACATTTGCATATTTACTTTCAATATCAAGTTTACTTCCAGAAGGAACAGTAATAGTTAATATCTTTTTCGGGATATTCTTTTGGCTAATATTCTGGCCATTTCTGCTAAAGACTGCGTTACCATTTATACTATAGCCACTAACCGCTATTGGGTTGCTATTATCAGAAAAAGTATAATAAAGTCCATTATCCTGTACAGATTTAATTTTTACAGAATTCCCAAGGGTTTTTAGTGACAGATTCGATTTTTCGATCCACTCATCATCAGTTAGTTTGCTTTCTCCTTCATAGTAAACAGTAGTCGTAATTTTTACTTTTTGCTGGCTCCAGGTTTTTACGACTATGGCACGAGAAGAGTTTTCAATATAGATATCTGCCCCTTTTGGAACATCCATCTCCTTACTCACTTCTTTTGATTTTTGATCAGCAACATCCTTAAACTCTTTTTCCGATGCTAAATCGTTGGAAGATTCTCCTATTCCGGTTGATTTTTTTGCTTTCGCTATACCAACAGGTTGTTGAGATTGTGCACCTGCTGTAATAAGGATGGCAAGAATAAAACATCCGCTAAAGAATGTATTACGTAATACGGTTTTCATTGTAAAATCTGTTTTAAATATTCAGGAAATAGGTTTTTACTGAATCAACAGGACCGCGGCTTTGTTTATACCGGTTATTGGTCTTGTTCATTTCAATTTGTAATTGTTTGAGTGTGTTCAATTTTTGTTGGTACAGATTGATCAGCTGATCCAGCAATTCATCAGTCAAGCCGCGCTTTGCAATGTCTGATTTGATCACTTTTTCATCTTTCTCTATCTGCCTGATTTCTATAGTAAAATCTTTAAAATAGTCTGGTGTTTCTGTATACATGGGCGTATTGCTTATCCTTGAACGCTGTAAATTGATAACCGGGGTAAAACTGGTTTCGATTTCATGCAAAAAATTGCGTGCTTCCGGTTTGCTTGCGATTGGCTGTTGGTTATTGGTTGTTGGTTTGGTTTTCGGAACACTGATAGCGATTGGCTGTTGGATATTGGCTATTGGCATAGTTTTCTGAACCGGAGTGGATATTTCTTTTTCTGACCTGACTTGTAGCGATTTATTATCAGCATTTTTTGCGATGAATTGTTTAATACCGATACCTGCTAATAAAAGAATACAAGCGGCAATGGCCCATTTGGTTATCGTTAAAAAACTCATCACTTTTTTAGCAGGCTCCGTTTTTTGCCGGATGTTTTCCCATAGCTGTTGGCCGGGCTCGTCTAAATCGAGCTTATCTCTATGATTTTTTAGATATTTTTTAAATTCATCCATGTATCTGTAATTGCTTTACAATTCTTTCTTTTAATAATTGTCTGGCCCGATGGTACTGACTCTTACTGGTAGATTCTGTGATACCCAGACTTTCTGCAATGGCTTTATGGCTATAATCTTCCAGTACATAAAGATTAAATATCTGTCGGCAACCATCCGGTAAACCTTTGATTTCCTGGTGAATGATATTAAAATCAACTGTTTTCCACCATTCAGGTTCTTCTACCGGTAAATGCAGATTTTTCTCCTCTTCCCATTCAGCCCAATAAACCGTCTTTTTGCTAAATCGGATACATTCATTTACCACAATTCTTTTTAGCCAGCCTCCAAACTGAACAGCCTCTTTCAGTTGTTTCAGGTTATGAAAGGCTATAATAAAAGCATCCTGCAGAATATCTTCTGCATCATTGCGGTTGCCTGTCATGCGTAAACAAATATTAAACATAGCTTTACTATACTGCTGGTAAAGCCAGGCTTTAGCTTCTGCATCGCCCTTACAGGCTTTTCTCACAATAGCCGTTTGTATGTTAGTTGCCTGATCCAAATAAGATTATCCTGTAATAAGAGTATATGATGTAGGAAAGGTTGGAAAAATTGCCGATTTTTTAATAAAAATCACAATTGGAGAGAAAAGAATATTGAACAGAGGAACAAGGAATTATGAATATCGAACAGTGAATGATGGACAGAATAACAAGGAATAATGAATAAACCAGCTTCTTTATTCGACCTTCCCTGCTCAATATTTGTCTGTTCATCATTCCTTGTTCCTCTGTTCAATATTCTTATGCTATGCCAGATCCAAAACCGGCTTATTCAAAAGTATGGCTTCGATTTTTTCCATTATTTCGGCGGTAAGCAACGGTAAAACAATAAGAGC
>CAIWKU010000577.1 GCA_903913355.1 uncultured Bacteroidota bacterium
GCTTGAAAATTTAGTAAAACTGCGGAAGGCTGTTATTTAGAGGAATACAAACATCAACTGTATTAGCGAGAGGAGAAATGCAATCCTTACCAGTTTCTTAAAGGGTTCCGTTTCCCGGTGAGAATATAATTCTTGATATTAATCCAAAATGCCAGAATCATATACAGGATAACAGGGGATCCTAAAGTTAGAAAAGAGATATAAATAAACCACATACGAATACGGGAAGAAGCGATTCCAAAGCGCTCCCCAAGAACAGAACAAACGCCAAAGGCCCTTGATTCTATAAATTCCCTTAGTTTTTGCATACGTTTATCTATTAACGGTGTAATATCTGCAATATAATAGACAAAATTAGCTAATAAAAGTTTAAAAGAGTTTTTCACCTGCCCACAGTTTCTCGTAAATTTGCCAATCCTGCTTCCAAAATGGGAATAAAAATCAGTTGGTACCCTTTAGCCTTGTAACCAAAAAGTGCTATTTGAATTGCAGGTTTTACCAATCAAATCAGAAATTCTAAAATATACATTATGGCCTTCGACATTGAAATGATCAAAAAAGTGTACGCCGAAATGCCCACAAAAGTAGATGCTGCCAGAAAAGCATTGGGCAGGCCACTTACCTTAAGTGAGAAAATCTTATTTGCCCACCTGCATGCTGACCAGAAAGTAAGCAGTTTTGAAAGAGGAAAAAATTATGTTGATTTTGCACCAGATCGTGTTGCTATGCAGGATGCTACTGCGCAAATGGCTTTACTGCAGTTTATGCAGGCAGGCAGACCAAAAGTGGCGGTTCCTTCAACCGTGCACTGCGACCATCTGATTACAGCAAGAACAGAAGCGAAACAGGATCTGCAGGTAGCCACTACTGAAAGCAAAGAAGTCTATGATTTTCTGGCATCAGTAAGTAATAAATATGGAATCGGTTTCTGGAAACCTGGGGCAGGCATTATTCACCAGGTTGTTCTGGAAAACTATGCTTTTCCAGGTGGAATGATGATTGGAACAGATTCACATACTGTAAATGCCGGTGGACTTGGAATGATTGCCATTGGTGTTGGTGGAGCCGATGCTTGTGATGTTATGGCGGGTCTTCCCTGGGAGCTAAAATGGCCAAAATTAATCGGTGTAAAATTATCCGGTAAATTAAGTGGATGGACCGCACCTAAGGACGTTATTTTAAAAGTGGCAGGAATACTTACTGTTAAAGGCGGAACCGGAGCTATTGTAGAATATTTTGGCGAAGGCGCTACAAGTATGAGTTGCACAGGCAAAGGTACGATCTGTAATATGGGAGCGGAAATAGGGGCTACAACTTCTACTTTTGGATATGATGAAAGTATGAGTCGCTATCTTTCTGCTACGGGAAGAGCAGATATTGCTACTGCTGCCGATGCGATTAAAACCTATTTAACAGCAGATCCGGAAGTATATGCCAATCCTTCAACCTATTTTGATGAAGTTATCGAAATAGACCTCAATACGCTGGAACCTCATTTAAATGGGCCTTTCACGCCAGATCTTGCTACACCAATTTCTAAAATGAAAGAAGCAGCTGCCGCCAATGGATGGCCTACTAAAATTGAAGTGGGTTTAATAGGCAGTTGCACCAACTCCTCTTATGAAGATATCTCAAGATCGGTAAGCTTGGCAAAACAGGTACATGAAAAGGGATTGGAGCTGAAAAGTGAGTTTACCATCACACCAGGAAGTGAGCAGGTACGTTTTACCATTGAGAGAGATGGTTTTCTGGAAACTTTTGACCAAATAGGCGCTACTGTTTTTGCCAATGCCTGTGGGCCATGTATTGGAATGTGGGACAGAGTAGGTGCGGAGAAAAAAGAGAAGAATACTATTGTACATAGTTTCAACAGGAACTTTGCCAAACGGGCAGATGGAAATCCCAATACACTTGCGTTTGTAGCTTCTCCTGAATTAGTAACTGCATTAGCGATTGCAGGTGATTTAACTTTTAATCCAATTACCGATACACTTATTAATAAGAATGGCGAGAGAGTAAAATTAGATGAGCCAACCGGCCAGGAATTACCCATTAGAGGGTTTGCAGTAGATGACCCAGGCTACCAGGCACCCGCAGCTGATGGTAGTAGAATTAGCGTTGTGGTTGATCCTTCCAGCAAAAGGCTGCAACTCTTAGACCCTTTTGCACCATGGGAAGGAACAGATCTTAAAGGATTAAAATTATTAATCAAAGCAAAGGGAAAATGTACTACCGACCATATTAGTATGGCAGGCCCTTGGCTGAAATTCCGCGGGCACCTCGATAATATCAGTAATAATATGCTGATCGGAGCCCTGAATTTCTTCAATGAAAAAACAGATTCTGTCAAAAATCAACTTACCGGAGAATATGGACCCGTTCCCGCAACTCAAAGGGCTTACAAAGCAGCAGGAATTGGAAGCATTGTGGTAGGTGACGAGAACTATGGTGAAGGAAGTTCGCGCGAACATGCAGCTATGGAACCACGTTTCCTGGGTGTTAGGGTAGTGCTTACCAAATCTTTTGCACGGATTCATGAAACCAATCTGAAAAAGCAAGGGATGCTGGCACTCACTTTTAACGATAAATCTGATTACGATAAAATTCTGGAAGATGATTCTATTGATGTAACCGGCCTTACTCATTTTGCTCCGGGAGTTCCTTTACACTTAGTGTTACACCATGCCAACGGAACCCAGGACACTATTGTGGTGAATCATACCTATAACCAACAACAAATTGAGTGGTTTAAAGCAGGTGGCGCTCTGAATATCATCCGGAAACAAGTTGCCGGGTAATATTCCCAGAAACTCTTTATTATCTAATAGACTTTTATAAGAAAATCCCGCCCTAAGGTGGGATTTTCTGTGTTTCACCCTAGCCAATTGCGGGAAACACGTAATCTAACCTGTTTGTCATTTTCTTAGTTTGCCGTGAATTCTTGACCACAGAAACTAAAACAAATACGATGAATCCGAATCTTATCCATTAAAAAATATATGAAGTCCGGGTTGAGAAAGTAATGCTTGATTTTGATCTGGCAGCAGTCTATAGTGTTCAGATTAAAGTTTTAAACCAGGCAGTCAAAAGAAATATTGTCATAGTAAGTGCTTTTATTGCTTTAAGGCAAGTGGGTATGTAATATAAAGAGTTGGCTGAAAAACTTGCTTCACTCGAAAGCAGTAATCATAAAAAATTTACAGAAATATACCAGTCTCTGAATTTTCTTATACATAAAAAACAACAAGAAGAGGCCCTTAGTAAGCGGCAAAGGATTGGTTTTAAAAGATAGCGCTTTCAAAAATATCTCGAATCATAGAATTGCGGCCAGTAATAAAGAAATATGTGAATGATATAAGTTTTAGCCCACTTTGTATAATATATACCTATTAATAATAGTGACCTTTGAAGTAATTACCAGTTTCCTGGATCTAATGGGTGTCTGGGAAAATTAAAAAACAAATAATTACATATGAAACAATCTACAATCCTTCAGTCTCTAACATCACTTACTAGTGTGGCCGTATTTTCTATTGGTATTTTATCCTGTAGCCAGGGGAAAAAATCAGAGCAGGCTTCTGCTGATTCTATGCAGGCAAAAATAACAGCAGACTCTGTCTCTTTGCAACAAAACATGTCAGATTCACTAAAAAAGACGAGTTATATCG
Source organism: uncultured Bacteroidota bacterium (assembly GCA_903913355.1). Lineage (GTDB taxonomy): Bacteria > Bacteroidota > Bacteroidia > Chitinophagales > Chitinophagaceae > Sediminibacterium. The sequence goes on from CAIWKU010000577.1 coordinate 3,669, forward strand.
CTGGGGTTGGGAAATCAAACCCTTCTAAAATACATGGAAAAGGGGTCGTTATTTTACAACCCAATACTGCGATTGATGAACAATATAATGCTATGACCATTGAAATGGATAAGGAGGGTATTTACAATAAAACTGAGATTCGTCCCTCCTACCCAGGTGGACAAAAAGCACTTGCTAAATTTATTCAGGACAATATTGTATATCCGGAAGATGCTTTAGGTAATGGTGTGGAAGGAGAAGTGCAAGTTATTTTTGCAGTTGATGAAGCTGGGAAAGTATATACTCCCACCATTAAAGGTGCGAAAACAGGTTATGGTTTAGATGAAGCGGCAACAAATGTCGTTAACAAAATGCCGAAATGGAATCCAGGGAAGATCAAAGGAGTTAATGTGAAAAGTTATTATACTTTACCTATCAGTTTTAAAATTGAATAGTTGAAAATATGGTTCATCAATTTTATCCGGCAAGCCCTCAACTAACCACTGAGGGCTTTTGCGTGTGGATTATGAAAAGCATAAAAAACAGTATTATTACACCTTAAAATAGCTACAATGGAACAACATCCCAATGATCCGCTTCATGGAAAAACACTGGAAACGATTCTTACGGAAATGGTAGATTATTTTGGATGGACCGATCTGAGTCAGCATATTCCAATCAATTGTTTCATCAACAACCCTAGTATAAAATCAAGTTTGACTTTTCTAAGAAAAACGCCCTGGGCCAGAAAAAAAGTAGAAAATCTTTATATAAGGATGAAAATATCCTAAGATTTTTTCATTTATTTGGCGCGTTGATACTGTACTGGCCACTCCAACGCTTCTGACAGTTTCGTACTTGCATGTAAAGGGAAATATGGGTCACGCAAAAATTCTCTGGCCATAAAAATCAGGTCAGCATCTCCGTTTTGCAATATTTCTTCCGCCTGATCAGGGGTTGTGATTACACCTACTGTTCCAGTCATAATCCCTGTTTCTTCTTTAATCTGTTTCGCAAAAGGAACCTGATATCCGGGTGCAACAGGAATTTTTGCATGCCCTATGTTGCCCCCCGAAGAGCAATCAATAAGATCAATACCCATCTCCAGCA
>CAIWKU010000578.1 GCA_903913355.1 uncultured Bacteroidota bacterium
ATGTATATTTTAAAAGTATGCTTCTCTACTCTGTTATTAACCAGGATGAGGAATCGATCAAAAATGTAGCTTTTAAATTTATCAGTGATAAAGACCTGATGCAGGCTTTGATACGCACTGTTGAAGGAAGTATTCGTGGGTTTGTGGCAACCAAAAAACAGGCTGAGATTTTATTATTGAGAAGAGAGATTGTTGAGTTTGTGAAACAACAGATTGATATTTCTCTGGAGGGATGGGGGTATCATTTACAAGATCTGCAAATCAATGATATTACGTTCGACCAGGTAATTATGGAGAGTATGAGCAGGGTGGTAGCCAGTAATAACCTGAAAGCTGCCGCAGAAAATGAAGGGCAGGCTTTGTTAATTACCAAGACAAAAGCCGCAGAAGCTGAAGGTAATGCCATTAAAATTTCCGCTAATGCAGAAAAAGAAGCGGCACAATTGCGTGGACAAGGTGTTGCGCTTTTCAGAGAAGAAGTGGCCAAGGGAATGAGTCAGGCTGCTGAACAAATGAAAGTTGCCAATCTTGATACCAATGTGATCCTGTTTAGTATGTGGACAGAAGCCATTAAAAATTTTGCAGAAGTAGGGAAGGGGAATATTATTTTCTTGGACGGAAGTCCGGAAGGAATGGAAAATAATATGCGTCAGATTATGGCCATGGTAAAACTCAAAGAAAACCAATAACGTAATACCCAAATATTTTTTGAAAACAGAAGGTCATCGAAACACTATGTTCGATGACCTTTTTTTGAATACTATAGCATATATTTATATAGAAGTTTTCTTAAAGAAGAATACCTTGATCATATCTGCAGTAATTACATACAAGGCAAGTATTCCTATGATGATAGCTGTTAACTGAAACGGGGGCACTACAAAACCCAGGTCTTTTGCAAAAGGTGAAATTGGCAATACTAAAGTGATTATCAAGGCGGCAGCGCTTAGTATGATCAATAGCTTGCCAGGAACACTTTTCAATAAGGATTTATGGGTTCGAACAACAAATAGGATCAGCAATTCGGTACAGATGGATTCAATAAACCAACCGGTATGAAACATATCTGCATTGGCCTTGAATAATTTGTAAAGTGCATAAAACGTCAGGTAATCGAATACAGAGCTATGAAGTCCGAATACGATCATGAAATTTTTTAATTGACTCAGATTCCATTTCTGCGGAACACGGAGATCATCCTCATCTACATTATCTCCTGCTACTGCAACATAGGGGAAATCGGTAAGAAAGTTTGTCATCAATATTTGCTGTGGCAGCATCGGTAAAAAAGGCAGAATTAAAGAGGCCCCTGCCATGCTAAACATATTCCCAAATGTAGCACTGGTATTGGTATAAATATATTTTAAGGTATTCAGAAAAGTGCGTCTGCCTTCTTCAATTCCAGCGTTAAGCACTGCCAGGTCCTTTTCAAGAAGTACTACATCAGCGGCTTCTTTGGCAACATCTACGGCATTGTTAGTAGAAATCCCCACATCGGCAGCATTGATGGCAGCCACATCATTAATACCATCGCCCATATAGGCAACTGTATTACCGGCTTTTCGAAGTGCTTTGATAATATTTTCCTTTTGTTGTGGCTCTATTTCAGCAAAAACATTTGCTGTTTGTACCTGTTGAACCAAAGCCTCAGGACTCATTTTAGAAATATCAATTCCTGAGATCACCACCATATTTTTTATCCCGATTTTATCGGCTATATAGGCAGCTACTAATTTGTTATCACCCGTAATAATTTTAAG
>CAIWKU010000579.1 GCA_903913355.1 uncultured Bacteroidota bacterium
CTTTTTAAAAGATTGGTAGTGGCAAGGGTTGCCATGGCATATTTGATTAACCTGAGTAATGCCATCACTTCTTCCTTTACCTTGTATTTGATCAGGGTAGGGTCAGTTTTCTTGGTAACTACTATGATAATGACCAGGAGTAAAGTAAAAACAAGGTTTATCGTAGCAAAGGCTTCCAGACTACTTCCTTGTAACCAGGCCCAGGCAGCTACCATCAGGGCATTGGTGCTTTGCGCAAGACGAATCCATAAAAGAAACCCAACATCCTGTCGTGCTACACCTGTTGCGTCTGCGATATGTATGGGAAGGGTAATCAGACCCAGACAGGCATACCATCCGCAAAATACTTCAATGCTGGGTTGCTTATGAAATACATGTGTGAAATACAAGACTATCAGGACAATCGAAAGTGATAAAGAGAAAATGCCCCCCAACCAATAGGCACTTCCAATAATTTTTTTCTGATGATCCGGATCATTTCCTGAAATTCTCATTACCAATGCGGATTGTAATCCGCCGGCTTTAATCATTTCAAACAGAACAACTGCCGCCAAAAAAATCAGGTACTCACCCAATACTACCTGTTTGGCATACCTTACCAATAACATAAATGACCCAACTCCAATAATGGCTGGCAGCAATTGGCTGGCAAAGGCTAATGATTGAATTTTGATCTGTTTTTTTGTATTCATCCCTGCCTGCCTTTCTTTTACTGGTGAATTTTACTACGGTTCCCAAATTCAAATTTGATCAGGCGTTTAAGAATGGCGCGGATGCCGGTTCTTTTTTTGGGAACTTCTCCAATATAATCTTCCGCAAAATCTGTTTCAACGCCATTCAATACTGGGATCAGTGGTAAAGGAACTACTTTGGCAAATAGTTCTAATAATGTCTTATCCATTTTACGCCAGACCCTGTTGGCCCTGCAGATCAGGAATACATGGGTAAGCTCGGGTGACATGCCCTTTTTCATGATCATATCTTCCAGCGGAGGCATTTCCACTAATACAATACCTTCTTTTTGTGTAATCGGCTCTTCGTTCAATTGTGTTTTTCTGGAAACAACAAATCCCAGTCTTTTCAATTCATTTTCCCAAATCGATGCTATGGTAGTTTTTCCTTCCCCTTTTTCAACACTGGTGATGCCTATTACCGCAGGTCTTTCTGTTTCATTAATAACGGAAAGCAACTGCTGCACCATGCGAAGATTAGCTCTCGCTATGAAATCCGACGGATTTTTCAGAAGCGGATAAATGGAAAGTATGGGTAAGCCTATTAATTTTTTAGCACGTATAGGCTCCTGTAATGTTTTGTTGATTAATGAATTGGTAAGAATGATGGCGAGTACAACAATAAAGCCGGCAAGGAATCCTACAATAATTAATATCTTTCTTTTAGATGAATTTGCTTTTAAGGGAAGATAGGGAGGATCTACAACGGTAAGATTCGAAGTAAGTTCATTATTCTGTTGGGTAAGCCTGGCCTGATTAAGACCATGTAATAATTCTAAATACTCCTGTTCCGATACCTGAATCTGGCGTTCAATTTTTTTAAGTGTAGCACCTAAGGGGGCCAGTTTTTTATACTGCTCCTTGAACTCTTTTTTTCTTTTATCCATCACGGTAAGTCTGGCCTTACTTTGTTCAAAGGAAAGGGTTGCTTTCAGCCATTCATCCAGTATGGTCTTGGTTGGAATTCCATTCGGTGTATTGGTTTCGGAGTAGAGTTTATCAAGACTGCCGCGAAGATTCTTTTCAATCGATTCGGAAACATTTTTGAGGCTGTCCGTATATTTTTTAGTAGCGGCTGAATTATCATCCTTATTGATCACTTCACTGAGGGCGATCTTGGTATACACATCAGATAATTTTTCCCGCTCAGCCATGATCATTGGACTATACAATGTTTGATAGATACGCCCTTTGATATTGTCATTTACTTTATTGAGTGTACTGCCTGTTGCCATTCTTTCCATTTCCAGATTATGGTTCTGGGCGTCCAGGTTTTCTTTTTCCCCGGCAACGGCTTTGGTTTGTTCATAATAGTTGATAATATCATTTTGCTTATTGAATTCCAAAAATATCTGCTCTACCGAATCCAATCTACGGAATGAGTTATGCGTCTCTTTTTCAAAATAGGCA
>CAIWKU010000580.1 GCA_903913355.1 uncultured Bacteroidota bacterium
CACAAACTGTGCAAGACAATACTGCCGAAAATATGGGGTTTGCCAAAATTATATAAATCAAAATCTTCATTTTCCAAAGAGTCTTCTTTTTCTTCAGTTTAACTGCTCTTTTTAAAACCAATAAAGTGAGTTTTCCGCTGGCGTTTTTGGTAGAGGACCCTGCGGCTTAATAACAGCATACATTTGGATTACAATAAATCCCATAAGAACGATGATACCTTTACTATGCTAGGTTTTCATTTTACATAATATACTATTGGAAATACAGCATGTTTTATATATCATGTTCAGTTTGCCTTTGTGTATTACCGTTCTAAACCGCAGGGTCTCCCGCTTCAGCGGGAAGACACCTGCGGGGAACTGCTTTTATTATTTTAACTGAAGACTGTGCCCAGAATAAATATAATAACCCAAAAAATAGCCAGCCTCGACTTATTCCTTTAAAAAGAGGGCCATGGACAATAATCATCTTCGCATTGAATATTTGTCGGAAATAAAAATCCTGCTTCCTGATACCACTACCTACTATTGTATATTTCATTTTGCTTTTGTAGATTTAATCTGTACTGGCACAATGGATTTTACATAAAAAATTGAAACCCATTCCGAACTACCTGTATTCCTGGACATTGTTGGCAGTAACCGGGGTGTACAATAAATCATTTGACCAATGAGCAAAGAACAAACAAAAGACCTTTTGAAGTTTCTCAAACCATTTGGTAAGGAGATAACTGATTTAGTTATGTGGCTAAGAGACTTTGCCTGGGATTTATGCCCAAAGGCCAACGAATTAATTTACGACAATTACAATGCTGTTGCATTCGGTTGGAGCCCCACAGATAAAGTTGGACATACCATTTGTTCCATAGCAGTTGGGCGCTCAAGTAAAAATATTCATTTCGGTTTCTATTGGGGCAACGAAATTTCAGACCCGGAAAAAATTCTTTTGGGGCAAGGCAATCAGTATCGCTATATTCTTGTGACAGACAAAAAGAAATTTCCAAAAGCCTACATGAAGAAGCTTGTAAATGAAGCGTATGCAAATTCACTTGCAAAAGTTAAGGATCCGAAACAAATCATCAGCGGGCAGACAATTGTAAAATCAGTATCTGATAACAAACGTGCAGCTAAATTGAAGAAAGCTGCTAAGCCAAAAAAGAAATAATATCAGCAGAACATCAGGAAGTAGTTCCGGTACTTAGAACACTGAATTTTCAAATACCAATTTTTACCGACAGAATATATCTTTTCATCATTAGTCCTATTCAAGGTCTCGGCTTCGGAGCAATTCATCCCAAGCCAACAATACCTGGCCGTATTACCCATCTGAAAAAATAATTTTGCGAAACCATTTGGTTTCATATATATTTGCAACCGTTTAGCTGCATAATTAATTTTTACGAAAATGAGACGGGATATTTTCCAGGCCATCGCCGACCCTACCAGAAGGGCAATTATAACCTTTCTTGCCTTACAGGCAATGACACCCAACGCCATTGCTGATAACTTTCACACTACCCGACAGTCTGTTTCCAAACACCTTCGCATACTTACTGAATGCCAGCTGGTAAAACAGGAACAAAAAGGCAGAGAAATTTACTACTCGCTTGAAATTGAAAAAATGAAAGAAATAGACAAATGGCTAGAACAATTCAAAAAGATCTGGGAAAGCCGTTTTAATCAATTGGACGACTTATTAAAAACACTTAAAAAGTAAATACATGAGCCATTTACTATTTGACTTTACAGTTGACAAATCAACGAATTCCGTATTCATACACAGAGAATTTAACGCTGAACAATCTTTGGTTTGGGACGCATTTACAAAACAAGAGCTACTTGACCAGTGGTGGGCTCCAAAACCCTGGCTATCAAAAACAAAATTTATGGAATTCAAAGTGGGCGGAAGAAGGTTTTATGCGATGGTAAGCCCCGAAGGTCAAGAGCATTGGGCCATACAGAAATATACTTCGATTAGTCCAAAAAACAATTTCAAAATGTTCAATGCATTTGCAGATAAGGATGAAAACCCTCAATTGCCGGGTTCTGATTGGGATTTTACTTTTAGTGAACAAAACGGTATAACAAAAGTGAGTATTACAATTCACAATGATTCCCTGGAACGTATGGAGAAAATGATTGAAATGGGCTTCAAACAAGGATTTACTGCAACATTAAACTACCTGGAAGAACTGTTGCCAAACTTGTAGAAAAGAAAGTAAAAACAAAATATTTTTCAAGTCAATACCATTAACCATAGTAATTCTAACCACTTAACCTTAACAACCATGGCACTGATTAATCCGCACATTAATTTCAACGGAAATGCTGAAGAAGCTTTCCATTTTTACCAATCTGTATTTGGTGGAGAATTCGCAAAGATTATGCGATTCAAAGATCTTTCAAGCCCTGAATTTCCGATACCTGAAAAGGAAGCCAATAAGATCATGCATATTTCATTACCTATTGGAAAAAACTTGCTGATAGCTAATGACGTTCCGGAAATATTGGGAAAAGTAAATGAAAATGAAAACAGATCTAAGATATCTGTTAGTGCAGAAACTAGTGAAGAAGCCGCTAAAATATTTAACGGACTTTCTGAAGGCGGAAATATTGAATACCCTCTTGGGGATAGTCCATGGGGAACCTATTTTGGTGCGTTAAGAGACAAATTTGGTATTGAATGGATGGTAGAATTTGACCCAAAATAAAAGTTATACCCCAGGCCTCGAAAATAACGAATACGCAAACAATGCCTGGCAAACCTATATATTGCCTGCTGAAAAACTAAGAAATGAAACCTGATTTACTTTTTGATTTTATTGTTGATAAACCAACAAAAAAAATGTTCGTTACCAGAGAATTTAACGCAACCCTCTCGCTGGTATGGGATGCATTTACCAAACAGGAAATTCTTGACCAATGGTGGGCACCGAAACCCTGGACTTCCCAAACAAAATTTATGGACTTCAAAGTAGGTGGCCGAAGATTTTATGCGATGGTAAGTCCGGAAGGGCAAGCGCATTGGTCCATTCAGAAATATACAGCAATTACCCCTACAACGAATTTCAAAATCTTTGCTGCTTTCACAGACAAGGATGAAAACATGAATCCAGAAATGCCAGGTTCGGATTGGGATGTACATTTCAGTGAAGAAAACGGGATAACCAAAGTAAGTATTGTAATACTCTATAAAGACCTTGCCAGCCTGGAGAAAATGATAGAAATGCGCTTCCAGGGAGGCTTTACAATGATATTGAACTATCTGGAAACATTGTTACCCGGTTTATCAAAAAACCAATAAATAGTTACTAAAACAGCTTTTGAGCCGGGTTATCAGAAATATTTTGACTATTCAGCTTCTTGTTTCTCAGTTTGTTTGCCCCCATTCAACTAAATTATACCCGCATTTTTTTAGAAAACTTGCATGGGTGCTTTGAAGGGATTAATTTGGTACCGGAGATGCGGGAACTGCCAGCAAAAGGTAAAATACGTTTTACGAGCTTGCTAAACCAGGTACTGCTTTCGCAAGATTTCTAACAGTATTATCGGTAACTTACTCAAGCATGCGAATCAGGTTTACTATGCAATAAGGTAAGAATGGAAACTAATAGAATATATAAAATTATTTTTGCCAGTGTATATCCATTGTATCTCAAAAAAGTGGAAGCGAAAGGCCGATCAAAAGAGGAACTGGATACGGTTATTTTTTGGCTAACGGGGTACAACAAACAATCCTTACAAAGGCAAATTGAGCAGAAATCTGATTTAGAATTTTTTTTTGCGCAAGCGCCTGCATTCAATACCCATGCTTCCAAAATTACAGGAGTCATTTGCGGATATAGAGTGGAAGAAATTGAGGACAAACTTATTCAAAAGATACGCTATTTAGATAAGCTGGTTGATGAATTAGCAAAAGGGAAAGCAATGGAAAAAATATTAAGGAGTTAACTATTTCTTGGATTTTTTTCCAGAAGTCTATATCATTTTGTATTAATCAAGAGGTCCTAAATACCTATTCCGGCACTCGTAATAAATAGCCGGGATCAAATAACAAGAAAATCATTTCAACATGAATAAGGTCTCACTAGTCATTTTAGCCATCATCATTTCATTCTGCCTGGGTTTTGCTTACAAGGCAGCCATTGTTAACCACCATAATTCTAAAACACTTACAATGAAAAAAGTAACCGGAATTGGAGGCGTATTCTTTAAATGCAAAGACCCCAAGAAAATCAATGAATGGTACAAAACGCATTTAGGTTTTGACACCAATGCATACGGTGCCAATTTTGAATGGCGCCAAACGGAAGACCCTACCAAAAAGGGATCTACCCAATGGAGCCCATTTGCTGAAACAACCAAATATTTTGAGCCTTCTGCAAAAGAGTTTATGATCAACTATCGGGTTGAAAATTTAGAGGCCCTGGTAGAGCAATTGAAAACAGAAGGCGTAACCATAGTAGATAA
>CAIWKU010000581.1 GCA_903913355.1 uncultured Bacteroidota bacterium
GCTATTGGCTATTGGCCTTTTATTAAAGATACTCCATATTTCACTTCGTTTAAACCCAATCCAGCCAACTGCCAAAGGCTAATAGCTAATATGGCAGGCTGATAAGTTATCAACTCCCTTAGCCTCTCATCATCGCTACAAAATCATCAAACAAGTATCGACTATCATGTGGCCCGGGTGTACTTTCCGGATGGTATTGTACACTGAATGCGGGCCTGTCTTTTAATCGAATACCTTCTATAGAATCATCATTCAGGTTCAGATGGGTTACTTCCACATTCGGGTGTTTGCGTACGGCTTCGGGATCCACACCAAATCCATGATTTTGGGTAGTGATCTCACATAAACCGGTAATAATATTTTTCACCGGGTGGTTCAATCCTCTGTGGCCATGGTGCATTTTAAATGTGGGGATATCATTGGCCAAGGCCAGTAACTGGTGACCCAGACAGATACCAAAAACCGGTTTATTCTCATTCAGAATATCTTTAAGAGTGGCTACTGCATAAGGCATAGCAGCCGGGTCGCCAGGGCCATTTGAAATAAAATATCCGTTGGGATTAAATTCCTTCAGACGACTGAGGGGTGTTTTTGCCGGATGAACCCGTATATGTGCTCCGCGTGAAACAAGGCACTGAAGAATATGTTGTTTTACACCAAAATCAAGCACAGATACTTTTAGTGATGCATTAGCATCTCCCATTTCATATTCTTTTTCGGTGCTGACTGTACTTGCCAATTCAAGACCGTCCATATCAGGCACTTTATCCAATTCCGCTTTTAATTGAACAACGTCCAATATTTCGGAAGAAATAATGCAATTCATCGCTCCTTTTGTGCGAATATGGGCCACCAATGCCCTTGTATCCACTCCTTCAATGGCTACAATATGATTGGCTTTTAAATAGGTATTTAAATCTCCTTCCGCCTGTAAACGACTAAATTGCTCTTCCAGGTTTCTGGCTATTAAACCCCTGATTTTTACGCTACTGCTTTCTACATCCGATTGTTTTACGCCGTAATTACCCACATGAACATTATTCATAATCAGGATCTGACCGGTATAGCTTGGGTCGGTAAATACTTCCTGATATCCGGTCATACCGGTATTAAAACAAATTTCACCGGTAGCAGTTCCGGTCTTTCCAAATGAATGGCCATGAAATACATGTCCATCTGCTAATAATAAAATGGCTGGCTGATGGGTTTGGGGCATGGGTTTATCTATTTCGATTGCAAAAAAAGATCAATCTGGTTAAACTACATCATTAATTTTCGCACATTGTCAACCTATAAAAAAAGGCAAAACCAATACGGTTTTGCCTTAGTATCAGGAAATGGCATCATATTTATTCTGCCGCTTTTTGTTCTGTTTCTGTAGCATCAACCGCTGCTTCAGCAACGGGTGCTTCGGCTACTGCTGCAGTTCCTGCTTCAGCTGCTTTTTTGGGAGCGCGGCCACGACGGGTTTTCTTAGCAGGTTCTGCTGCTTTATCCACTCCTTTACCATAGATTTCATTGAAATCAACCAGTTCAATCATTGCTTTTTCAGCATTATCACCAGGGCGAATCCCTAATTTCAAAATACGGGTATATCCTCCGGGGCGAGAAGCGATTTTTGGTCCAACTACTGTAAATAATTCTTTTACGGCAGCTTTATCCTGTAAATGACTAAACACGATTCTATGCTGGTGCATAATCTCTTCTTTGTCTTCGCTTTTCTTGGTTTTGGTAATCAGCGGTTCTACATAAGTTCTCAAAGCTTTGGCTTTGGCTAAAGTAGTAACGATACGTTTGTGGGTAATCAGCTGACTAGCCAGATTGCTCAGTAACGCGCTTCTGTGGGCTTTTTTACGACCCAGGTGGTTTACTTTGTTTCCGTGGTTCATGACTTTTGTTTTTATACTTCACACCGTGTCAGGATTTGTGAAGCTACCCGTTAGGGTGTTATTAATTATCCAGGTTATCTAAACCCAGCTTATTCAAATCCATTCCGAAGCTCAGTCCTCTTTCTGTTAAAACCTGTTCAATTTCAGAGAGTGATTTCTGACCGAAGTTTCTGAACTTCATCAGGTCTTCCTGCTCATATTGTACCAATTCGCTCAAACTATTAATTTTAGCTGCTTTCAGACAGTTGAAAGCACGTACAGAAAGGTCAAGATCTTCAAGTGGTGTTTTCAATACTTTACGTAATTGTAATACATGCTCATCAACTACATCTTCTTTCTTATCTTCTTTGTTATCGAAAGTGATGTTTTCATCAGTAATGATCATCAGGTGCTGGATCAGGATACGTGATGCCTGTTTTACTGCATCTTCCGGATGGATGGTTCCATCAGTAGCTACATCCAGGATCAGTTTTTCATAATCTGTTCTCTGTTCAACACGGTAGTTCTCAATTGCGTATTTAACGTTCTTGATAGGCGTGTGAATAGAATCGATTGCGATATATCCAAATACAGAATCTTTGATCTTATTTTCTTCAGCAGGAATATAACCACGGCCTTTGGCGATGGTTAATTCGATATCCATTTTAGAAGTAGTATCCATGGTGCAGATAGCCAATTCAGGATTCATTACCTGAAAATTCTGAGATAGTTCACCGATCATACCAGCGTTGAATTCGGTACGACCTTTAATGGACAAAGTGATTTTTTCGTTGGCAACATCATGCTCAACATGTTTCTTGAAACGAACCTGTTTCAGGTTCAGGATAATTTCAGTAACATCTTCAGTTACGCCTTTGATAGTTGCAAACTCATGGTCTACACCTTCAATTTTGATACCTACTATAGCATATCCCTCTAAGGAACTTAATAATACTCTGCGCAATGCATTACCGATCGTAAGACCAAAACCTGGTTCTAACGGACGGAACTCGAATTGTCCTTCGAAGTCATTTGCTTTTTGTAAAACGATTTTGTCGGGCTTTTGGAAGCTTAATATGGCCATATTAAAACTTTTTTTACGGTTTATCTCCGGCCCACATGAGGCCAAAGGAAAATATTTGTTTCGTAAAGAACTGAATCAGGATCAACAATGGAATTGTGTGATACCCAACTCGATTTTTACGATTATTTAGAGTACAATTCGACGATCAGTTGTTCCTTGATATTCTCAGGAACATTTTCACGCTCAGGATGTGTAATGAAAGTACCTTTCTTCTCAGTTTCGTTCCAATCTAACCAGCTGAATTTAGGGTTTTTACCACGGCTCTTACTGGTTACAGAAGAATTATCTGCGCTTCTGGGTTTGTATGCAATTACATCACCTGGTTTGCATTGGTAAGAAGGAACATTCATTACTTCACCATTCACCGTAATATGTTTGTGATTTACCAATTGTCTTGCTTCGGGGCGACTGGCTGTTAAACCTAAACGGTAAACAGTATTATCCAAACGGGCTTCCAGCAATTTAATCAGGTTTTCACCGGTAACTCCTTTTAAACGTTGTGCTTCTTCAAAAGTTTTACGAAACTGGCGCTCTAATACACCATATGTGTATTTTGCTTTTTGCTTTTCGCGTAATTGCAAAGCGTATTCACCAAGGGTTTTACGTTTACGTGCTGCACCATGTTGACCGGGAGGGTTGCTGTTTTTGCCTAACCATTTGCCATTACCTAAAATGGGCTCTCCGAAGATTCTGGAAATTTTGGTCTTGGGACCTGTGTAACGTGCCATAATGTATGTTTTTGATTTTTTAGTGACGATATACCATCAAAAAATCTAAAATCGATGATATATCCGGTTATGAAATAATCCGCAATACTGATTGCAGATTTAATTAAACTCTACGTTGTTTTGGCGGACGACAGCCATTATGTGGTAAAGGGGTTACATCTTTGATAGAAGTAACTTCAATACCTGATTGTGCAATAGAACGGATAGAACTTTCACGTCCTGAACCAGGTCCTTTCACAAATACATCTACTCTTTTCAAACCAGCATCCAATGCAACTTTTGCAGCATCTGCAGCAGCCATCTGGGCAGCATAAGGTGTATTCTTTTTTGAACCTTTGAATCCCATTTTACCAGCACTGCTCCAACTAATCACCTGTCCGGCTTTATTGGTAAAACTGATAATAATGTTGTTGAAAGTTGCTGAGATACGTACTTCACCGGAAGCATCTACTTTTACAACTCTTTTTTTGGCAGTAGCTTTTGCGCTATTCTGTGCCTTTTGTGGTTTAGCCATGTTTGTTTTTTGAGGTAGTCTTTATATTAAAAAATCCCGGTTGAACGGGAACCGCCTATTTCTCCTTCCAGCCTTGCAGGATATCCAAAATAAGTGGGTTTATATGTGTTTTGCAATCAGGTGAGAATAAAACCCAACCCGATTGCAAAACCAATTATTTATTTTTTAGCGGCTTTCTTTTTACCGGCAACTGTCTTCCTCTTTCCTTTACGAGTGCGGCTATTGGTTTTGGTACGCTGACCACGAACCGGTAAACCTTTACGGTGACGAAGGCCACGGTAACAGGCAATATCCAATAAACGTTTGATACTCATAGACACTTCACTACGTAAAGCACCTTCCACCTTAAATTCAGTGTTGATGATATTACGGATAGCACCTTGTTCCTCATCATTCCACTGGTTTACTTTTTTATCAAAGTCAATACCAGCTTTAGTAAGAATATACTGAGCAGTTGAACGACCAATACCAAATATATAGGTAAGGCCAATTTCTCCTCTTTTATTCTTTGGTAAGTCAATACCGGCAATACGAGCCATATCTTAGTTTTAATTTGAAAATTTGAAAATTTGAAAATTTTGATAATGCAGATGTTAATCTATATCCATTATCATTTTCTCAATTTTTGATTTACCCTTGACGTTGTTTAAAACGAGGGTTCTTTTTGTTGATTACAAACAACTTTCCTTTACGCTTCACGATCTTACAATCAACACTACGCTTTTTGATAGAAGCTCTGACTTTCATAAAAATGTTTTTAATATAGGCTTTGGCATTTTATTGCCCTCAGCTTATTATTTATACCTGAAAATGATTCTTCCCCTGCTTAAATCATACGGACTCATCTCCACTCCCACTTTGTCGCCAGGTAAGATTCTGATGTAGTGCATCCTCATTTTACCTGAGATGGTAGCCAGTATTTCATGACCGTTTTCTAATTTTACCCGGAACATAGCATTGCTCAAGGCTTCCAGAATAACTCCATCTTGTTTGATCAGTGGTTGTTTCGACATACAATTTTTGGGGCTGCAAAGATACCAAACTGCAACCGAAATATGAAAATTAAGTGGAAAAATTTCTCAATTTTGTGGAAAAGCCTTGCATTTTTCGGCTAATTTGGCCAAAATCGGATCAATTTGGGCTAATTAAAGAGGCTGACGGGCAAAACCAGCTCCCAGATATTTGCAGAATTGCCCCCCAGCCCAGTAAACTGGTTATCGAGCAGGTGGCTACACCTGATCCCAAAACTGATAGGTTGCTGGTTCCACCAGCGGGTATCGAAATAGACTTCAGCTCCGGTAGTCCGGAAAGTATAGCTTGTTCCGGTTTTCAGACTTTTTCCATATGTGGCATCATAAAAAAGATTGGCCCTGATGCGTTGAAAATAAACAATATTGCCAACTCCCATATCCGGATACGCCAAAGGAAAATGATAATTGATGCCTAATCGTCCCATCTGGGGGAAGTCGATCGCCGTATACCCTCTCGAAAAAGGAAAATTATTAGAGAAAAGATATTGAAGCAAATCATCACGTTGTTGAAAAGCCCCTGTAATCACCAGACTATGGTTTCCACTGATACCTGGTAAATAAAGCGATCCGCTTACCAAAAACTGGTGGGCCGTATACGTATTTAGTATCGATCTGTATTGAACCAATACACTCTGTGCCCAATGAGGATATATCTGTTGCACTGCTTTTTGGATCTGCCCCGAATAACTAAACCCGGTATTTATAAAATTGAATTGAGCAGATTTGAATAGTTTTTCTGCAAACCCGGTCCAATGGACCTGATCAATATTAAAAGTGCTGAATATATTGAGGTACCTGTATCCTTTTCCGCCAGACAGATTTAATGGTAACTGAAGACCCGCATACCCGGTTAATTCATTCCAGTTGATAGTAGTATCTCGTGTATTGATTTGTGCCAGACCGGTTCTATGCCAGGTTTGATTGAACCCAAAAACCGGTTGCAGGAAACTGCCCCCATAAATTCCTGTATATCCTAGTTTATTGCTGGATTCATTCTGATTATATGTATACGCTATCTGGGTTTGTAATGTATTGAGTACATTTTGCCCATAAACTGTAAACGAATATTCCGGTTGTGAGTAATAAGGCCGAAAACTATGCAGGTTGATTAACTGAAACGATTTCGGATATTTAGCAATATTGAAATCCTGTTCAGGAACACTATCAAGTATCGTATGATCCGATGGAAGGTATACCTCACCGATATACAGGTCTGAAAGTGTATTTGTGTCCTTTATTTTCTCCCATCGGGGACTAAAACTACCCAGCCGAAACCCATCAGCAGTAAAAGCAGAAGCTGCCAACGATCCATCTGCCTGTAAACAGGCCTGATATAATCCGGTTGAATAAGTTGCCATTCTAAATGGACCTTTTCTTTCTTTTCCATCAATAATACACCAAATCTCATCTCTTCCCTGGTAACTAAGAGAAAACAAAAGCGTATCCCCTTTTACATTGATAAAACCCAGAATACGATTTGAGAAAGGAAGTAGGTTTTCCGAAGACCCTTTATTTCCTATACGATTTTTAATGAGACTCATTTCTCCTTTATCATTTCTGGCCAAAACATAGTAAGCCTGGTCATCCGCAGAAAATTTTGGTCCCGAAAAAACAAGCCCTTGTCTTGAAAAACTATCCAATATCTGCCCCTCAGTATCCAAAATCACCAGCTTAGATTCAGTCACTGGCTTATTTTCTATTGCTATTACATGCTTACCGTTATGTGATATATCAGGCGAAAAATACTTTGTATGCTTTGCAATACTGGTTTCTTTTCCTGTATTCATATCCAATACTCTCAATTCGTTAAAATCTCGGTTTTCCCAACGGATATCTGGTTGATCAACTGTAAAAACAATGCGGTTATTATTATAGGAGAAAAAATCTTCTACACTAATATCCCGAACGGTTATTTTCTCTTCTCGTTGATCAGGATATATCTTATAAAAAGCAGGCACCTGCCGATAACTACTTTTTAAAACCAGGATAGACCCATCACTCATCTGATAAGGATACCGATAATTGATTACATTATGTTTATCTGTTTGGGTAATCCAATGCATTGTATCGATTCCAGATAGCTGCCATTGCTGCTGATAATATTGCATGGCTTCCGTTACAAATGAATGAAAAGTTATTCCCGTATATTTTTTTACAGCTCCCTGAAATGGATAAAATAAGGGTTTATATGCTGCAGCATCTGCTGTTATTTTCCGCCAGATATCATTCCCATATTTCATTCTGCCATATGACACTAACAGGTAACCCAAGGCATAATGATCCGGAACAAAATTTTGTAATGAGCCGTTTCGCATTTTTTGGTAATCAAATACTTTGTGGCTATTGTACAAAGACTGATAATTACTCAGGAACAATGGGAGGCTTCCTCTTCCCTGCCGGGTTAATTTGGTTTCATTAAACACTGCATCGCCTTCAAAAAACCAATCCGGTATGGCAGCCGTATTTGCCAATGCCTGGCCCTGTTCTCCCAAAATGAATGAAGCAAACCTAGAAAGGCCAATATTGAAATTACTATACTGTTGCACATGTCTGAATTCATGAACCGCCAGTACATCTGTCCAGCTAACAGCACCCAATTCAAAAGCATTTTGCGGAGGGGTTACATAAAATTCGCTACGATAAGGAGCCAGGGCTACATAACCATTTGAAATCAGTGACTGATCCTGGATAACAATATTTACTTTTCGCAAACTGTTACCAATTGTATTGCTGTAATGCTTTTGTAAATAATGAACCACATTGGCTATGCGACGTGCTTTATCATCATATCCCTTCGGGAAAATTACACGAACTGTATCTGTATTAATCTGGTTCCAATGTATAGAAGAGGGGTTACCCCCGAACTGTTGTCCTGAGAGTTGAGAAAATATTAAAAAGCCTAGCCAGACAAACACAAATTGCTTCATGCAACGAACAATTTATTTTGAAGTTACTAAACGATTCGATTTAAGGAAATGATTTAACAATTCAAGCTTAGTTTTACTCTTTTAGATTCTTTCCAGAAAATAAAAAGCACCAGTAACTGGTGCTTTTTATTAGAACAATCAGGAAATATTATTTGTTGGTAAGCTCCGCTAGTTTTTTTGACAGCAATTCGCCGTTCAGATTCTTAGCCACTATATTTCCCTGTGGATCTACTAAAAAATTCTGAGGGATTGCGCGTATACCATATTGTTTTGCCACTTCATTATCCCAATACTTAAGATCAGATACATGTGTCCAGGTAAGATTGTCTTTATGAATAGCATCCATCCATTTTGATTTGGCACCGGGTTGATCAAGACTTACACTCAGAATCTGAAAATTTTTGTCTTTGTACTCCTGGAATGCTTTTACCACATTTGGGTTTTCCTTTCTGCAAGGGCCACACCAACTGGCCCAGAAATCGACCAATACATATTTCCCTTTAAAAGAAGCCAGACTAACCGGCACACCTAAAGTATCATTCTGTGTAAAATCCATAGCCGGCTTTCCGATGGCTGTTTTTCTGGCAATTTCCAAACGGTCGCCCAGATTTTTTCCTGAAGAAGATTCTCTTACTGATTCTGGTAGTGCCGTAAATAAGGGCCCTATTTTTTCGGGATCAATATCCCATCCGGCTGCCTGATTCACCACATACAGTGCAATAGGAGAATTTCCGTTCTTTTTGGCATAATCTGTGTACACTTGTTTTTGTTCAAGATCCAGCGCATCGATCTTATCTTCTATGCTTTTTGCGGTCACTTCATCTTTTGTCTTACTGGCTTTGGTATATTCTGCATACAGGTCTGTAAGTTTGCTGTTGATAGGTTTCAGTAAAGCAGTCAGTTTTTTATTTTCATCATTTGCTTTTGATCCTTTGATAGTTACATTACTAAATGAATCAACAGAAGAGATTTTGATTTTATCAGCACTCAAGAAAAGACGTATCATATCTCTTCCACTTACCATTTTAACAGGCTTACCATCCGTATCAGGTTCATATTTTACACGAAGAGTGGCCAGAATTGGTTCACTAATGGCCCCCGAAAAATGATATTCGCCATCTTTTACCTCTATACTATCTACTTTATTATTCCCATCTTTCTGATAGTATAAAAATACTTTTTGCACTGGCAGTGAAATGTTTTTAAATGACCCTTTAATCGTAAAAGGATTTTCCTTCTGGGCCATTGCAGAAATTGATAAAAGCATCGCCCATACAAACAGATTTTTTCTCATTAACAGGTGTTTTAA
>CAIWKU010000582.1 GCA_903913355.1 uncultured Bacteroidota bacterium
CCTCGTATTCCGATCGCTTCTGTTGTGTTAACTCGTCAGTTAAAACAAGAGGAAGCTACAGCCGGAACACCAGCAGCTGCGAAAGACGAAAAGAAGAAATAATTTCTCTATGAGTAGAAATGAAAACCCGGTATTGTTACCGGGTTTTTTTATGGATAGAACCGAATGAAATTGCAAAAGGACTAGCTTTATTGACAAGCTGATCGGAATTATTAGTAAAAAGCTCTCCGTTCTTTGAACATACCATTTAACTGGCTACTTTTGACGCTATATATGAACCGTTTTCTGATAATTGGTCTGGGCAATATTGGGGATGAATACAGACATACCCGTCATAATATTGGATTCGATGTAGTATCGGATTTTGTATTAAAGCATGGAGGCATGTTTCAAACGGGCAGACTGGCGGATGTAGCAGAAGTTAAATGGAAGGGGAAGACCTTTGTTTGTATCAAACCCACCACTTATATGAACCTTAGTGGTAAGGCTTTTAAGTATTGGATGGATAAAGAGAAAATTGAATTACCCAATACATTGACAATTGTAGATGACCTGGCTCTTCCCTTGGATAAACTTCGTTTGCGCGGCGCTGGGTCAGATGCAGGGCATAATGGTTTAAAAGATATCCAGCTTACACTTGGTACCGATCAATACCCAAAACTCAGATTTGGAATCGGAAATGATTTTCCAAAAGGGCGACAGGTAGAATTTGTACTGGGCAGATGGCAGCCAAATGAAATTCCATTGGTAAATGAAAAAATCTCGAAATGCCCGGAGATTATTGAATCATTTGCTGCAGTAGGTTTAGAGAAAACCATGAATATGGTGAATAGTCTCAGATTTGGTCAGGCCTGATTCTTTATTTTATCAAATTTAGTTGCATCATACTTTTATTCGAAACCAATAAAACTTAGTCGTATGAAAATTTTTTGTGTTGGTCGTAATTATGCTGAACATGCTAAAGAGTTGGGTAATGATATACCAGAAGAACCTGTTTTGTTCATGAAACCCAAATCAGCCCTGCTGCCACCCAATACCCCATTCTATTATCCGGATTTTACTAATGAACTTCATTATGAAGCAGAGATTGTTTTACGCGTTTCGAAAAATGGAAGACATATCGACCCGGAGCATGCTGGAGAATACTACGATGCGTTTACCATTGGTATCGATTTTACTGCAAGAGATTTACAGACAGAATTGAAAAAGAAAGGATTGCCATGGGAAAAAGCAAAGGCCTGGGATCATTCAGCTATTTTAGGTAGCTGGGTTACGCTAACGCCTGCTATCAGCGAAAGCCCTATTCATTTTTCCTTGGAAAAAAATGGTGAGAAGGTGCAGATTGGCAATTCAGATGCTATGTTGTTTCCATTTAACTCCATTGTTTCGCATATATCAAAATATTTTTCGCTCAATATTGGCGATTTGATTTACACAGGCACCCCATCAGGTGTGGGAGAATGTGTTTCAGGCGATATATTGGAAGGCTTCTATGAAAAAAATAAAATGTTTTCACTGGAGGTTAAATAATTGAATAACCCATGCTAGCAGATACTTCAACTGCGCAAAAACAGATTGTAACGCCTGCCTTATTATTAAAGGCCCATCGACTTATGTATATAGCAAGGTCAATGGCTGATACCTACGAAGCCAACCGGTCCGTTTGTAAATATGTACATTCTACTTCGAGTGGACATGAAGCGATTCAAATAGCTACCGGTTTATTGCTGGAACCCTGCGATTGGGTAAGTCCTTATTACCGGGATGATAGTTTATTATTATCCATCGGGTTCACTCCTTATGAATTAATGCTGCAATTGTTGGCTAAGAAAGATGATCTTTTTTCTGGCGGACGATCTTATTATTGTCATCCCAGCAGTCGCGATTCATTAAAACCCTCTATTATTCACCAAAGCAGTGCAACGGGTATGCAGGTTATTCCAGCTACGGGTATTGCGCAGGGGATACAATTTTTAGGCGCAACAGCCATTGGGGAAATAAAAGAAACACATGATCACCAATTACCGGTGGTAGTATGTTCTTTGGGAGATGGCAGTGTAACAGAAGGAGAAGTTAGTGAAGCCTGGCAATTTGCTGCATTAAAACAATTACCTATCATTTACCTGGTTCAGGATAACGGATGGAGTATCAGCGCCACCGCCAACGAAATAAGGGCTATGGATGCCTATGAGTACGCCGGAGGGTTTAAAGGATTGGAGAGATTGAGATGTGATGGTACCGATTTTTGTGATAGTTATCTAACCATACGTAAAGCTATCCAGTATACACGTGAAGAAGGAAAACCAATCGTAGTCCATGCAAAAGTTGCCTTACTCGGGCATCATACCAGTGGAGTGAGAAAGGAATTTTACAGGAATAGTGAAGATCTTTTACAAAATAAATCGATTGATCCAATCGTATCATTAAAAAATCATTTGCAGCAGGCAGGTTTGCTGGGAGAAGCTGAAAAGGAAGAAGAAAGCATACGAATAAGCATACAAAATGATTTTCTCCGGGCGCAAAATGCCGCCGAACCAGATACAAGTTCTGTACAGGATCATGTATTTGCACCAACACCGGTAAAACAAGAAAGAGGAGAAAGATCTCCTAAGCAGGGTGAAAAATTGATGATGGTAGATGCGGCATTACATGCCATTGAAGAGATTATGGAAGATTACCCGGAAGCCATTCTATATG
Source organism: uncultured Bacteroidota bacterium (assembly GCA_903913355.1). Lineage (GTDB taxonomy): Bacteria > Bacteroidota > Bacteroidia > Chitinophagales > Chitinophagaceae > Sediminibacterium. The sequence continues at coordinate 2,698 of CAIWKU010000582.1, forward strand.
GACAGGATGTAGGTGCCCGATTAGGTGGTGTATTTCGGGAAGCAGCGACGCTGGGAGAAAAATTTGGCCCCTTACGGGTATTCAATACAGCAATTCAGGAAGCTTTAATTGTAGGTTCTACCGCAGGATTAAGTGCTCTGGGAATCAAACCCATTGTAGAAATACAATTTGCCGATTATCTTTTTCCCGCTTTCAATCAATTGGTAACGGAATTGGCCAAATCCTGTTATTTATCCAATGGAAAATTTCCGGTTCAGATGTTTTTGCGGGTGCCCATCGGTGCTTATGGCGGTGGAGGGCCTTACCATAGTGGAAGTATCGAAACCACGCTTTTGTCTATCAAAGGAATTAAAGTTGTGTACCCTTCCAATGCAGCAGATATCAAAGGATTGATGAAAGCGGCCTTTTTAGATCCCAATCCCGTAATCATGCTGGAACATAAAGGACTTTACTGGAGTAAAGTACCCGGAACGGAAGATGCTAAAACCATTGAACCTGATCGTGAGTATATCATCCCTCTTGGGAAAGCCAATCGGGTGCTGGCAGCTGATAAAGCCAAAATAGGAGCGGGAGAAACGGTTTGTGTTGTAACCTATGGTATGGGGGTGTATTGGGCAAAAGCAGCAGCTGCAAAGTTTGCCGGACAATTAGAGATATTAGATCTTCGAACCCTGTTCCCACTGGATGAGGAAGCCGTATTCATTGCTGCCAAAGAGCATGGAAAAATGCTGATTCTTAGTGAGGAGCAGCAAAATAATTCATTTGCAGAGGCTTTGGCTTACCGGGTATCTTATGCCTGTTTCCCCTTTCTGGATGGCCCGGTTGAGGTTATGGGGTCATTAAATCTGCCGGCAGTACCGATTAATATTGCCCTGGAAGCAGCTATGTTGCCCAATCCGGATAAATTGGTGGAACGTATCCGCAAACTTTTAGCCTACTAAGAGTTTTCATTTTACCCAAACCTCCTATATTTGCACCCCGTTGCAGAAAAGCTATGGGAATACCTGGCGAGGTAGCTCAGTTGGTTAGAGCACAGGATTCATAACCCTGAGGTCACGAGTTCAAATCTCGTTCTCGCTACAAAAGAAGCTTTGTACGATATGTACAAGGCTTCTTTTATGGTCATACTATCCGCCATAAGTAACTCTTTCAAATGTAGAATCCAGTAATAGTAAGGATTTCGGCTATGTACTGAGGATTCCTGAACCAAATATGAAGATAATTTAGTACTTACATTAAATTCATCAATTCTGCTTGAGGTTAATAATTCCGGGAGTAAAAGATCGCAAAATATGAGGTCTCAGTAAAAGTTTGGAGCTGAATCCAAATTTCAACAAGCTATGCTGGTATTGAGTTACAGAGGACAGGATTCAACTCCTCGTCCGCTACTCAAAAAATTGCGACCTTTTTCCTCTCTAACTAAAAATCAACTACTTAGGTTTTTTCGTAGGTGGTTTTTATTTCTTCGAGAGGAAATTTACTTTTTTCGGGATGCTCTTACTTCCAATACCACTTTCTGCACTGCTGTTATCATTTTTGAGCAATATAATAATCATTACATACCTGAGTGGTATAGCAGGGGGAACTGGTCGGTTTGATTACCCATAATTTGATGGATTCAGCTGATATAGGTTTTACGGGTATGACCCAAACCGATATTCTTTTAAATACCGGCAGCATATTTATAATA
>CAIWKU010000583.1 GCA_903913355.1 uncultured Bacteroidota bacterium
GGCTTTTTGTTTGCAGGAGTTTTATTATACACAGCTTCTATTTCAAGCCTGATTCCCGCAAAACCCTGGACCTTTCATTTTGTATCAATCGGAGCATCAATTGAAATGATCAGGCCGGAAGACAGTAAATTAATGTTTGAGAAGATCCGTCAAAATGCAAAAAACTTATCCGGTTCTTTGAATAATTTGCTGAGCTGGTCACTTTCTCAAATGAATATGATCAGTACCACAAAAGAAAGGCTGAACCTGAATGATCTGGTTGTATCAGTTACCGGTTTATATACTGACACTGCTATTGGAAAAAAGATTACCCTGATGAATCAAACGGATGAAACCCTTTTTGTGAGTGCCGATCAAAACCAACTAAGACTCATCCTTCGCAACTTAGTGGAGAATGCCATTAAATTTTCCTATGCTGGCGGAACCGTTAAAATAGGGACCCGGGCAAGTAATGAAAAAGACACAATAGAGATTTTTGTTTCTGATGAGGGAAAAGGGATTTCGCCTGATCTCAAAGAAAAGATTTTTAATAAGACCCATTTTCAGTCCCAATATGGAACCAATAATGAAAAAGGAACAGGCCTAGGTCTGCAGATATCCTTTGAATTTGCAGCACTCAATGGAACAGAATTAAAAGTAAATACCGAAGAAGGGAAGGGAACTACTTTCTACTTTCAACTGCCGCTATCCTAAATCATATCTTGTTACTAAGCCGGTTGAAAAAAAGATTTACGGATACCGGAAAATAGCTGGATTGCTTTTGCCAGTTGCCCGTATTTTCTTCTGGCATATTTCTATGCAACCATATAGTTTACTGAGAAATAAACAAATTGATTTATATTGATTTATATAAATAAATATAAATCAATTACTTAAAATGAGTTTAGCAGAATTAACCCTGATTAGCCATTTACCAAAGAGTAGTCCTGCAGAAGCTTTTCTAAGTTAGCTAAATTCTCCGCTCTCCATTTAGGCCAATCCCTTACCTTTGCAGCCCAAATTTTAAGAATTCTAAACTCATTATCATGGCGTCTGTTACGAGAGAGAATATTGGTTTATTGAACGACAAACTGACTGTTCAATTAAGCAAAGAAGATTATTATTCAGGTTTTGAACAAAGCCTTAAGAAATATGCAAAAACGGCTAATATTCCGGGGTTCCGTAAAGGAATGGTACCTGCAGGTCTGGTAAAGAAAATGTATGGTCAGGGTGTTTTTAGTGACGAGATTCTTCGCAAAGTAGAATCAGAATTAAATAGCTATCTGGATCAGGAAAAATTGGAAATATTTGCCCAGCCCCTCCCTTTGGATAATGATGCTGCCAAACTGGATATGAATGCTCCGGTTGATTATACATTTTCATTTGAAATCGGGTTAAAGCCGGCTTTTGAAATAGATCCGAAAAACATTAATGTAACCCGTTATAAGATTATCGTAACCGACGAGATGGTGCAGGAAGAAGTAGAACGTTTACAGATCCGTAATGGAAAAATGAACGAACCAGAAACCGTTACCGGTGATGATAATGTTTTGAATGTAACCTTTATTGAATGTGATGCGGATGGAAATGAAATAGAAAATGGCGTTCGCAAAGACAATTCCTTATTGGTAAAATATTTTGAAGAAAATTTTCGCAAAAATTTCCTGGGTAAAAAACTGGGAGACGCTGTTGTATTGCAACTAAGCAAAGCTTTTGAGGATAAAGAAAAAGAAGCCATATTGGGCGATCTGGGTCTTACCAAAGAAGATGGCGACAAATATTTCAAATTACAGATTACCAAACTGGGTCTTGTTGAAAAAGCAGACCTAAACGAAGAATTTTTCCTGAGCGTTTACCCCAATACTGAAATCAAAACAGAAGCGGATTTCCGCGCTGCAGTAAAAACCGAAATCGAGGGCCATTTTGACCAGCAATCACGTAACCAGGTTTTTGACCAGGTTTATCACCACCTGCTCGATCATACCCCGATGGAATTCCCTGAAAATTTCCTGAAGCGCTGGCTGCAAACAGGCGGTGAACAACCCAAAACTGCCGAAGAGGCAGAAACGGATTACCCTAATTTTGCCAACCAACTGAAATGGACCCTGGTAAGCAGTAAGATTATACAGGATAACAAAATAGAAGTGCTGCCAGATGATATCCGCGATTTTGCCAAACAGCAATTATTCAGCTATATGGGTGGCCAACTGGGTGCCCTCGGCGATAACCAGCAATGGGTTGATGACTATGCCAACCGGATGATGCAGGACAGGAAATTTGTTGAAGACAGCTACCACCGCATCAGTACCGATAAAATGTTTAACCTGCTGGAAGGCCAGGTTACCGCCACCGAAGAACCTATCAGCGCTAAGGATTTTGCTGAAAAACTTCACCATCACCACCATTAATGGTTTATTGTTTGGGGTTTAGGGTTCAGAGTTGTGTATAAGTTAAGAGTTGGGGTTGTTCCTAGTTTCTTTTTAAACCTAGAGAACTTGGAATAGCATACGCCTGCAAAAGCTAAAATCATCAACAACCCCAAACCCCAAACTGAAAACCCCAACTACCAGAGCACCTGACTACTTGTCGCAAATAGCTATTTGCACAGTATTTGTCATTAGAAATCATTCTTGAAATGGCAAATCACTTATCTTCAAAGCGAAAATCATAGCAAATGAACCTCGGAAAAGAATTTGAACAATATGCGGTAAAGCACAGGGGCATCAGCAGTGGTACCCTGCACAATTACCAGCAAAACGGTATTACCAACCTTACCCCTTACATTATTGAAGAAAGACCATTGAATGTAGCCAGCATGGATGTTTTCAGCCGGCTAATGATGGACAGGATTATTTTCCTGGGTGAGGGTATCAATGATTATGTTGCCAATATTGTAACAGCACAATTACTCTTTCTCGAAAGCACCGACAGATCCCGCGATATACAGATGTATATTAACAGTCCGGGTGGTAGTGTATATGCAGGACTGGGTATTTATGATACCATGCAATTTATCAGTCCGGATGTAGCCACCATTTGTACCGGTATGGCTGCCAGCATGGGTCAGATTTTATTATGTGCGGGTGTGCAGGGAAAACGGACAGCATTAAGACATAGCCGTATCATGATTCACCAACCAAGCGGTGCTATTGGCGGACAGGCAACAGATATTGAGATCACGGCAAGAGAGATCAAAAAATTAAAATTGGAACTCTATGCAATAACCGCACACCATACTGGTAAAGATGCTGAAACCATTGCGCAGGATAGTGATCGTGATTTTTGGATGACCGCGCAGGAAGCGAAAGAATATGGATTGATTGATGAAGTATTATTGACTAACCCAAGGAAAGAAAAGAAAAGCTAAACAGCAGCTAAGTTCATAAAACTAGTTGATTAGAAGTATCAGTCATTAACAACATAAAAAAATGTACACATGTTTAATGCAAAATATATAGACAGCCCTTTCAGAATGGATGACGAAGAAGAAAATGAGCCCAAAGAAGAAAAGCAGGAGCCTATGGGCAGTTTTATGATGAAGAAAATGGAGAAACTTTTCTTCGAAAAAAGAGTCGTTTATTTATGGGGTGTAGTGGATGATAAATCTGCCAGAGATGTAGTCAGCAAATTATTGCTACTGGATGCCGATAAACCCGGAACAGAAATTAAGTTCTGTATTAACAGTCCAGGTGGCGTTGTAACCAGCGGTATGGTAATATATGATACCATGAAACTGATCAAAAGTCCGGTAAGTACTACCTGTATGGGACTAGCAGCCAGCATGGGGTCTATTTTATTAAGTGCGGGAGTAAAAGGGAAAAGATATATCTATCCCCATGGAGAAGTGATGATACATCAGCCCAGCTTAGGTGGTTATTTTCAGGCAAATAGTGCTGATATAGAAATACAGGCTACCCAGATACGCAAAACAAAAGAATTAGGAGCCAAAATACTGGCCGATAATTGTGGTAAATCGGTAGACCAGATCATGAAAGATTTTGACCGCGATTACTGGATGGATGCGGAAGAAGCAGTAAAATATGGTATTGTAGATGCTGTTTTGAGCAAAATCTAGGTGAAAAACACCCATTTTCGGTCCTTTTCATCGATTAAAATCTCTAATAAGTACATTCTGTGCTAAATTTGTATTAGCTCTGAAGCATATCTCAGCGGCTAATTTAGATATTATGGCAAAAGCATCTTCTCAATTACATTGTTCTTTCTGTGGCCGTAGCCGCGATGAGGTGAAAATACTCATTGCCGGACAGGATGGGCATATCTGTGAGAATTGTGTGGAACACGCCCAGGAAATTATTGAACAGGAACTGAATACCAAACAGGAAACATCGGTTAGCAGTGGCCAGAATTTTAAGCTGAACGTAAGACGTCCTGCAGAGATCAAAAAATTCCTGGATGAATATGTGATCGGACAGGATGAAGCCAAAAAAGTACTTTCTGTTGCTGTATATAACCATTACAAAAGGGTGAATATAAAACCTCAACAAAATGATGATGTTGAGATCGAGAAGAGCAATATCATTATGGTAGGGGAAACCGGAACAGGAAAAACTTTGTTGGCAAAAACCATTGCCCGGCTGTTGAATGTGCCTTTTGCGATAGTAGATGCCACTGTTTTTACAGAAGCAGGCTATGTAGGTGAAGATGTAGAGAGTATGTTAACCCGTTTATTACAGAATTGTAATTATGATGTTACCGCAGCAGAAAGAGGGATTGTATATGTTGACGAGCTGGATAAGATTGCCCGTAAAGGAGATAACCCTTCTATTACCCGGGATGTAAGCGGTGAAGGGGTACAACAAGGCCTTTTGAAAATGCTGGAAGGAACAGAAGTATTGGTTCCACCGCAGGGAGGTCGTAAGCACCCCGAACAAAAAATGATCAAGGTAGATAC
>CAIWKU010000584.1 GCA_903913355.1 uncultured Bacteroidota bacterium
CTCCATCCATACGTCGTTCCTGCTGGTACTATCCCATTCGTCCCATTTACCGGCGTTACATTGAAGAATACCCCTCCACATGTAATGCCTGTCATCGCATTAATTACCGCTGCTGGATTAATAGTTACCGTTATCGCAAACGTGGTTCCAACACAACTGCCTGATGTTGGTGTTACTGAATAAAATGCGTTCTGCTGAATATTCGTAGTATTCGTTAATGTCCCAGTAATCGTTGATCCACTTCCCGCATTGCCTCCTGTTAATGTCCCATTACCCCCAGGTGCATTCCATGTATACGTCGTTCCCGTTGGCACTATGCCATTCGTGCTATTTACTGGTGTAATATTGAAGAACACTCCACTACAACTTACAGCACTCATTGGATTAATTGACGCCGCAGGATTTACAGTTACTGTTACAGTAAACGTTGTTCCAACACAACTGCCTGATGATGGAGTTATTGTATACGTTGCCGTCTGCTGACTATTCGTTGGATTGACTAAGGTTCCTGTTATTGATGATGCCCCACTTCCCGATGTTCCTCCTGTCATACTTCCTGTTACACTAGGTGCGCTCCATCCATACGTCGTTCCTGCTGGTACTATCCCATTCGTAATATTCACTGGTGTTACTACAAAGCCTACTCCTCCGCAAGTTGTACCTGTCATCGCAGTTATGCTTGCAGTCGGGTTAACGGTCACTGTTACTGTAAAAGTCGCTCCTGTACAACTGCCAGATAATGGTGTTATTGTATAGGTAGCCGTCTGCTGTGTATTTGTTGGATTTGTTAAAGTAGCAGTAAGATTAACTGATGCACTAACCTGGGAAGCCCCCCCTGTCAATCCACCAGTTACACTTGGGGCACCCCATGTATAGGTGGTTCCTGATGGTACTGTTCCATTTATACCATTTACAGGAGTCCCAGAAACTAAAACCCCACTACAAGTAGTAGCTGTCATCGCAGTAATAGAAGAAACCGGGCTAACTGTAACAGTTACCGTAAATACAGATCCAACACAAGAACCGGAAGTAGGTGTTACCTGGTAAGTGGCAGTTACTGCTGCATTCGTATTGTTCGTTAAATTTCCGGTGATACTATTCACAGCGGTTGTTTGGGAAACACCACCTGAAAATCCTGAACCGGTAGGCGTGGTCCAGGTATACGTTGTACCAGAAGGAACGGTACCGTTTGCGCCCTGGGTAGGCGAAACGCTGAATGCTACGCCACTACAGATAGTGGAAGTTATTGCAGTGATGCTTGCAATTGGACTAAGCGTTACAGTAACTGTAAAAGTGTTCCCGGTGTTCCCTCCATTCACCGGTGTTACTGTGTACGTAGCTGTTTGGGTTGTATTGGTAGGATTGGTTAAAGTGCCAGAAATATTTGTTGCATTGCTTCCGGAAGCTCCTCCGGTTACTCCACCTGTTACAGAAGGTGTTCCCCATGAATAAGTAGTTCCTACAGGTACGGTTCCATTTGTACCATTCACAGGTGTTACCGTAAATGTTACACCACTGCAGGTAGTAGCAGTCATAGCGGTAATTACCGGAGTAGTGCCAAATAAAATGCCTTCATCAGAAATAAAATTTAGCAAAAACGGATTCTGCTCTTTTTCTAAACCAGTTGTAAAAGGAGCAGTGGATAACGCTATGATTTTAGATGCATCAAGTGTGAGTATGTGCTGACTGTTGATTGAAGAAGAATCAATACCCTCAATCGAAATCGTTGATTCGATGCGATTCCTGTTTGACTCAATATTATTTTTCTCAGCAACAGATTGATTAACGGGTTGTGGGTCCTGCTGTAAGTCAGTGATAACAGCTGCGGTAGTAATTATTCTTGCGATACTTAGATTAGCCAATGCATTCATGTTCATTATACCACACAGTAGTAATGCTGCAAACAGGGTTGCAGTTTTTCTCATGAGCGGTATGTTGAACAATGACTTGATCTTACTAACTGTTTTTTAAATTTCCAATCATCGATACTTATTTAATATATATGCAATCACTATTTAAAAATTCTAAAACTCCCCTTCAGTAATACTAAATAGATAAATGATACATCATAAGGATATAACTATCCCTATGATAATATCACCATTTTGTTTACTGTTATTCTAACCCTATATTTTATATCACATAATTTCCATTTACTTAAATAGAAGATAGATGTTCAATCAGATACGTAACAAAACATCTTTTCATCTATTATCTTTTGAATGCAGATAGCTGAAGAAAGTATATGCTGACCAAAAAAATAATTGGTATCAAAACTTTTTTAACACTACATGAATTCAAAAATATTTGTATCATAGCTAGCCATGATACTATATAACAAACCTAAAACCGCCAATATTCTACAAATTTGTAGGCAATTAAGGTAGTAATAAATAGCTACTGCCACATATTGAGAATAGCTATACAGCTATATTAAACAGCTAATTAACTAACTTTTAATCCAATTTCCAAATTAAAACATATCTTTCTTTTTACCACCTTTATACTATGTTCCCCAGTAACGCAATTTTTCACGTCCGTATACCCGTCGGAAAGCAGTTTTTGTTGAACCTTTTCGCCAGTTTTGGTCTGGCTGAGTACATTGTGATAGCCATAATCGTCAGTATTCTGATAATTGTGTTCATTTTGGTCAAAACCCTCCGAAAAAGGGAAAAAACCCTCGAAGAGATGGTTGCCGCCAAAACGGAAGAGCTCAGGTATTCGATGTTACAACTGGAGGCAAATGAGATTGAACTGACTAATAACCTGGCTTTTAGGGAAAGAATTATCAGTATTGTGATGCACGATCTGAAATCTCCGCTCACTTTCGTTCATAAAATTGCCACTTCTTTATATGAAACCCATTCTACCCTTTCAAAAGAAGACCTCGAACGATTAACATTTGAACTCTATCATACCAGTTTCGATATCACAAATTTTGTTATTAACCTGCTCCAATGGCTCAATAGTACCCAACAAAATTTCAGGCTAACCTATACAATCCAACCATTGAATGAGTTTATCAGAACTTCCTGCGCAGTTTATATCAAAATGGCCAATGAAAAAGGACTTGATTTTGAATTCCAAAGTCCGGATAGCCTGGTCCTCAGGACAGATTTCAGTCTTTTATTGATTGTGTTGCGGAATTTATTGGATAATGCGATCAAGAATACACCCAAAGGAAGTATCTCTATCTCAGGTTATGCAACCGACCGGCACCAATTTTTTACCATTGCTGATACAGGTTATGGAATTAATCCAGAAAAAATAATTGAGCTTGAAAATGGGGTGATTACAAAAAAAACATCTGAAAGTACGCAGATTGGGTATAGAATTGTTTATGACCTTGTTCAAAAAATGAAAGGTAATATACAGATAGTTAGTGCAGAAGGGAAAGGGAGCAAAATAACTGTGCAGCTTCCTGTTTAATTTTTTTGATACCAAATCTCCACTATATTTTTATTACTCGATTATCAATCCATTCATAATCGATGTAGCAAGCTACTTAGTTTGTAGTAAAACAGGGTAAAGGGGACTTTATATAAATTTTATTTTCTGTTTCTTTTTAGTAAATCTCACAATGAAATTCGTCAGAAATAAAAACTTAAATTATCTTATACTGTCTCGCAATTGTCATCAATTCAACAAGGTTATTATTAGGGATTTTCAACTTCTCAAATACCTTTCCTTTATAAGTAGAAACAGTTGATGAATGTATGCTCAATGAATCAGCGATTTCAGTAATACTTTTTCCGGTAAGCAATTCCTTTGCCACTTGAAACTCTCTGTCACTAAGGTTATCAAAGGGATTATCTGTTCCTCCGGTAAACAATGATTCAGCCAAAACCTGTTTCAGATTTTCACTCATATATACACGCTTCATCAATGCATGCTCAATCGCTTTTAATATTTCATCATTTTCTGATGATTTATGGAGAAACCCTTTTATCCCTAATTTAAATAATCTTCTCGCATATACATTTTCATCGTTCATAGTTAACACGATGATGCTTGTTTTTGGATGATTGGAAGTAATGTATTGAATAAGCCTGTTTGGATCACTATCCGGCATATTCAAATCCATTAAAATAAGATCGAATGGATGATTGCGCAATAGCTCAATGGCCTGTTTTTCATTTTCTGCCTCTTCAATATGGCTTTCAGTAAAATGCTGTTTTATTATCAGCTTAATACCTGCTCGAACCACTGAATGATCATCAACAATTAGGAAACTAGGCATTATTGCATTACTTAAGTAAGTGATTGTAATTGAAAAATACAAATACCCAATCTATTCTGCTATATACTTATCTGTAACTACCAACTAAATTAACAATTCGCCCATACACATTTAACCTATCGAAATATACAAAAAAAATGACACATACTCAGGAGATTATATTTATTCCCCAAAAAAACAATCCCCAGACATCTGCTTACTCAGGTTTTTTCCCTTCTCTTGGATAAAAAACCGGTCTAAAAAATTGTGTCTGGTTTAAAAACCCAAGTAAGGTATCACTTTTAAAAACCCCACCACCCACTACAGTATTAATTGCTGTTATCAGCTCCGACCCCTGGCGGGATTTATGAACATACCCTTTCACGCCCATCTGGTAATAATCCATAGTACCATACCCTTCCTCTACCGAAGTTAAAATAATAATAGAAGACGAAGGCCTGTGCTGATTTACAAACTCAATAATCGGTGTAGGCTTACTATTGGGCATATTCAAATCAAGGATGATAATATCGAATTGATTTTTTTGCAGAAGATCCATTGCCTGTACTTCATTTTCTGCTTCTCCAAAAACAGCATCGGGATAATGTTTTAGAATCATTTTCCTCGTAACCATACGTATTAACGCGATATCATCGATAATCAAGAAATGCTGCATATCCGATAAAATTATA
>CAIWKU010000585.1 GCA_903913355.1 uncultured Bacteroidota bacterium
AGCGGATTTTCTTCACGCTCATGCTGATGAAGTGGTTTTTACTTCTGGTGGGACTGAAGCAAACAATCTCGCGCTTACAGGGGTCTTGGAAGGTATGAAGATTAAGGGCAGCGGGCATTTGATAATTTCTGAAATCGAGCATTCTTCTATTCGCGAGATGGTGCCATAATTTTTATAGGTTTCAATGCCGGATAAAAGGGTAATTCCCGGGTATTTATTTACAAAAGTAAAAACAGGTTGATAGTTAAAATTGGATGAAATTTTTTCAGGGAGCTCCGCTTCAATCATGGCTGTTTCCGGCCAGATCACCAATTGGGTTGCTGAATCAACAGCCTTTTCAGATAAACGGGTTAATTTGGCGATTTGATCAGATACCGTAGAGGAAGATAGTTTTTGGTAAGGGTCAATATTCGGTTGAATAATTACAATATTATGTTTCGCCTCAATCAACTGCGATGGTCTGAGGTAATGGAGTTGACAAAAACCATACATCAATACAGGTATCGAAATAATAGGCAGACTGATACGGGTTAGATCTCTTGTATTGTTTTTGCTTCTTGCTGTCATACTTAGTTCGAAGAACAAAAGATTAGCAATAAGGATAAGCAAACTGCCGCCTCCTACACCAGTATACTCATACCATTGAACCCAATCGGGATGAGATGCAAATACATTACCCAGCGTTAACCAGGGCCAGCTTAGCTGCCAGTTTAAATGAATGTATTCGAAGCACATCCAGAATAGGATCAATGAACCATATCCGATTCTTCTTCCATATTTTTTTTTGAAAATATGGTAACCCCACCAGGGCAGGCACATAAACAAACTATTGGCTCCAATGGCTGCAATGGTGCCAATATCGGAGGAGTTCCATATCCACCAGGTGGTACCTATATTCCAGAGTAAAACAGTCAGATAAGTATAGCCAAAAAAAACAGATTTTCTTGTTATCAGATCTGCCAGCCAAAGTAGCGGAACCCAGGCAATAAAAATCAGGGCTGTTAGTGGTGATAAAGGCCAGGAGGCAAATAACAAAAGAGCGGATAAAAGGCTCAAGCCTGCTAATTGGTTTTTTTTCAAATCGAATTATTTTAAAAAGGAAAGTTCCGAAGAAAATATGAAATGCAGGAAACAAAACCTAAGGAAATGAATAAGACTAACAGAGGCTAACTATCTAGTAAAATAGACAAGGGGTATTAAGAAGTCAGATTTAGTAATTTCTTAATACCCTTGTAAATGCTGAATCTATGAAAGAATATTATTTCCTGCTATAATTGGGTGATTCTTTTGTAATATCCACATCATGCGCATGACTTTCTTTCATTCCTGCATTTGTAATTTTTACAAAAGTAGCTTGCTGTAAAGCTTTGATATCTTTGGCACCGCAATATCCCATGCCGGCTCTTAAGCCGCCTACGTATTGGTAAACGATTTCGGTAAGACTTCCTTTATAGGCTACACGGCCTTCAATCCCTTCCGGAACAAACTTTTTAATATCATCTTCTACATCCTGGAAGTAGCGATCACCGCTTCCCTGGCTCATAGCACCCAGACTACCCATTCCACGGTATTCTTTGAATTTTCTTCCTTCATAGATGATGGTTTCTCCCGGACTTTCTTCTACACCTGCAAATACACTACCCATCATCACCATATTGGCACCAGCCGCAAGGGCTTTTACCATATCGCCGGTATATCTTATACCGCCATCGGCAATAACAGGAATTCCTCTTCCTTTTAAAGCATTGCTGGCTTCCATAATTGCAGTTAATTGAGGAACACCCGCGCCGGCAACAATACGTGTAGTGCAGATTGATCCCGGACCGATACCCACTTTCACACAATCTGCACCTGCGTCGGCTAACGCTTTTGCGCCGGCAGCTGTTCCAACATTTCCGGCAATGATCTGTAATTGTTTAAAATTTTTGCGTAACGCTTTTAATGCCTCAATTACACCTTTGCTATGTCCATGCGCGCTGTCAAGTGTTACGATATCTACTCCTACATATTGTAATGCAGCCGCCCTGTCCATCAGGTCCTTGGTAATGCCCAAAGCGGCACCTACCAATAATCTACCCAATCCGTCTTTTACGGCATTTGGATAATTACGAATCTGTAAAATATCGCGATAGGTAATGAGGCCAATCAGTTTGCCCTGTTTATTTACAACAGGTAATTTTTCAATTTTGTATTGACGAAGAATTTTCTCCGCTTTTTTCAAATCAGTTCCTTCCGGAGCAATGATGAGATTTTCACGGGTCATTACTTCCTTCACTTTTCGTGATTTATCATGCTCGAACCTGAGATCCCGGTTAGTAAGAATACCTACCAGCTTCTGATCCTTATCTACAATCGGTATTCCACCGATACGGTTTTCTTTCATCAGTTTTAAAGCATCACCGATGGTTGCATCTACCAAAAGAGTGATGGGGTCAATGATCATACCACTCTCACTTCTTTTTACTTTTCTAACCTGCTCAGCCTGGCGCTCAATACTCATGTTTTTATGAAGTATACCCAAACCACCCTGTCTGGCCAGTGCAATGGCCAGATTGGCTTCAGTTACCGTATCCATTGCTGCTGACAGCATGGGGATATGTAAAAGGATTTCTTTGGTTAACTGAGAACGAATATCCACTTCGCGGGGTAATACCTGACTGTAGGCGGGCATTAACAATACATCGTCATAGGTGAGTCCTTCACCAAATAATCTTGATTGACCGGTCTTGTTTCGGGGAGATTTGTTGATTGTTGCCATGTGCAAAGATAGTGCCGTGGATAAATTCGCTCCAAAATTTTTTCGGAGGGCAAAAGCTATCATTGGGGCACTGATTTATCAAGCTTTTGGCCATTGGCTATTAGCTTTTGGCTGTATTGGCTAATTATTATTCTATCAAATGACATTTATCCTAATCAATTAAATCATAACCTACTCTGCCAATGCCCAACAGCCAACCCACAATTAATTATCTTTGTTTCAATGACAAGACCCATTCCAACGAAAGAGACCCCTTATTTTAACTTTCAGTTTGGCTTATTATGTGTCAGTAATTTTTTGTTTTCTGCCAGTTTTAATATGATGATCCCCGAACTGCCGGATTATCTTACCCGGTTGGGCGGGGCTGAATATAAGGGGTTGATCATTGCCCTGTTTACTTTAATGGCTGGCATATCCAGGCCGTTTAGTGGGAAGTTAACAGATACGGTTGGCAGGGTGCCGGTTATGATTTTTGGGTCATTAGTATGTTTTGTTTGTAGTTTGCTTTACCCTGTTTTGACAACCGTTAGCGGTTTTTTATTGTTACGTTTCTTTCATGGATTTTCTACTGGGTTTAAACCTACCGCCACTTCGGCTTATGGAGCAGATGTAGTGCATGAATCAAGAAGGGGAGAAGCCCTAGGTGCCCTTGCCATTGGATATACAACCGGATCTTCTATAGGGCCCATTGTTGGCAGTTATTGTGTAACGAACTATTCATTTAATATGATGTTTGTTGTGTCTGCACTATTTGCATTGGGCTCTGTGATTATTTTATACAATATCAAAGAAACACTACCTGCTCCACAGAAATTTTCTTTAGGGATTATCAGGATTAAAAGATCAGAAATATTTGAACCTACATCTCTCAAACCGGCATTGATTATGTTGTTATTGTCCTTTTCATTAGGTACCGCACTAACACTTGCTCCAGATTTGAGCGAATCGGTGGGTATACATAACAAAGGACTTTTTTATACTTGTTATACCATCACTTCTTTATTGATACGATTGATAGCAGGTAAATCATCAGACAGGCATGGAAGAATCATAGTA
>CAIWKU010000586.1 GCA_903913355.1 uncultured Bacteroidota bacterium
CGGAAACGGTTGAAATCGAAATTGAAAAATCACAATTAAGGTATTGGGATGAATCTGTTAACCATTTTGTAACGCCTAAAGGGGTGTATCAAGTGATGGTAGGAACATCTTCATCGGATATCAGGTTATCAGGAATGATTACTCTATAATAAAGTATATGTTTTAGCTAAGAAATAATATGAAAAAAAACCGCCTGTTTGGAAATTTATTGCTGGTAGTATGTATTGTAATTTCTGCCCGCATGCCTTTGCGGGCACAGGCAATACCTGTATTTAGAAACCAGTTAGCTCCCATGCAGGAACGTATTTATGATCTCCTTTCCACCCTTACTATTGAAGAAAAGATTGGCCTGCTAATTGAAACCTCTCCTGCAATACCCAGATTGGGAATAGAAAAATATTATCATGGTAATGAAGCACTGCATGGTATTGTACGACCCGGATATTTTACAGTTTTTCCACAGGCAATTGCCCTGGCAAGTATGTGGAACCCCGAACTTCATTATCAAATAGCTTCTGTTATCTCTGACGAAGCCAGGGCCAGGTGGAATGAATTGGAAAGGGGCAATAAACAAAAAGCACAATACAGCGATCTGTTAACGTTCTGGTCTCCTACAATTAATATGGCCCGCGATCCAAGATGGGGTAGAACACCGGAAACATACGGAGAGGACCCATTTCTTTCTGGAGTATTGGGCGTGCAGTTTGTGAAAGGTCTTCAAGGAAACGATCCTAATTACCTGAAAGTAGTAGCAACTCCTAAACATTTTGCAGCGAATAATGAAGAACACAATCGGTTTGAATGTAATGCTCTCATCCCTATGCGCTCGATCAGGGAATATTATCTCCCCGCTTTTGAAGCATGTATTAAAGAAGGAAAAGCACAATCCATCATGGCATCATATAATGCCATTAATGGAATCCCTTCCGGAGCAAATCCATGGTTATTGACTACTGTGTTACGAAAAGAGTGGGGTTTTAATGGGTATGTGGTTTCAGATTGCGGCGGGCCGAATAACCTGGTTACCGCCCATAAATATGTAAAAACAAAGGAACTGGCTGCAATGGTTTCCATCAAGTCCGGCCTTGACCTGGAATGTGGTCATACCATTTATAAGGAACCATTATTGAATGCCTATAAACAGGGGATGGTATCACTGGCTGATATTGATTCAGCTGCTTACCATGTTTTGCGCGCAAGAATGAAATTGGGTTTGTTTGATGACCCTGCGAAAAACCCTTATAATAAACTGGACCCTTCAATAGTAGGCTCTCCTGAGCATAAAGCATTGGCATTGGAAGCCGCCAGGCAAAGTATGGTACTGCTAAAAAATAAAAATAATACCCTGCCCATCAACTCAAAAAAAGTAAAATCAATAGCTGTGGTAGGCATCAATGCGGGGCATGCAGAATTTGGCGGATATAGTGGTGTTCCCTTAGGTGAACCGGTTTCTATCCTAAAAGGAATTCAAAACAGGGCTGGCCATCAGGTAAAAATAAATTATGCTCCCTGGCAGGTAATTACACAAATGGAAGGTTTTGAATTGATCAAAAAAGATTTTTTCCCGGGAGGGTTACAAGCAGAATATTTTTCAGGGAATACGTATTTGTCCGGGACATCGAAAATAAGAACCGATGCTGCCATTAATTTCGAACCTCAAAACCAAGCACCTGATCCATTTCTTCCCAACCCGCCAATGTCAATCAGATGGACTGGTAAGTTAAGACCCGAAATTACCGGCAGATATTGCATTGCATTCTCTTCAGATGACGGTTGTCGTTTAACAATCAATGGAAAACTGATTATTGATTCATGGGTTAAACGAAGACTGAAAACAGATTTCGCAGAGTTCGATTTCGAAGCGGGTAAAGAATACACGATAGTAGCAGAATATTTTAATGCATCAGGAGAGGGTACTGCCAAATTATTTTGGAAAGCACCCGCTAATGGCAAGCCGGGTCGTGATGTTTTTGCTGAAGCAAGAGCAATTGCAAAGGAATCGGACATGACCATTGCTGTATTGGGTATTAACGAATCAATAGAGGCGGAAGGATTGGATAGAACCACACTGAATCTTCCAAAAGATCAGGAAGCATTTATTCAGGAAATGTATAAAGTAAATCCCAATACAGTAGTTGTTTTAGTAGCCGGAAGTTCTATGGCTATCAAATGGATCAGTGATTCCATTCCGGCAGTTATTGATGCATGGTATCCGGGTGAACAGGGAGGTACTGCTGTTGCGGAAGTGTTATTTGGTGATTATAATCCGGCAGGGCGCTTGCCGTTAACTTTCTATAATAGTTTAAATGATCTTCCTGCTTTTGATGACTATGATATTACCAAGGGAAGAACTTACCAGTATTTTAAAGGAAAGCCATTATATCCTTTTGGTTTTGGACTAAGCTATACAGATTTTGCCTATGCTGATTTACAGGTAAATGAAACAGTGGATAAACTAGCAGTAGATTTCAATATAAAGAACATTGGCAAAATGGATGGAGATGAAGTTGCTCAGGTGTATATCAGACTTCCGGAACTCAATATTCCACTACCCGTTAAACAGCTCAAAGGATTTACAAGAATTCATCTGGTAAAAGGGCAAGGCAAACGTGTTAGCCTATTGGTGGATAAAAACCAATTAAGGTATTGGGATGATTCACAAGCAAAGTTTACAATACCCCAGGGTAAATTCACCATTATGATAGGTGCATCCTCTGAAGATATTCGACTAAAACAAGTAATTGAACTAAAATAGTTGACGATTTAAGCGCAAAAAAAATAGTATGTATAAATTCCTTTCAGTAATCTTTATTCTTTGCTCCTTTTCTTCATTGGCGCAAGACCCTGGTTTTTTTAAAATCTCAGTTTCAGTTTCTTCAGAAATCAGGTCTGCATTTGTAAATAAAGGGCGTTTAATTGTTCGGGTAACCGGCCCCATTACCCCTGGCACAAACACTAAGCCGGAAGAAGTGATCGGCGTAACCGCAGAAAATTGGGATCCTTCCAAGCCTTTTGTTTTTACTACAAAGCAAAAAAATGTATTGGTCAATGGGGTGGAGAAATTGAAAGGGCATATTTCCGAAAAATTTTATTACCAGGTACTGTATAAACAAAATATAGCCGACGGGAACGATAGAGTTGCCGGGAATTTATATAGTGAGACCGACTCCTTTACTTTAGGGAGTAAAACAAAGCTGGATCTCGTTTTAAATAAACTGGTTACACCAGCAGTTGTTGTTAATCATCCTTTCGTAAAAACGATTGAAATAAAAAGTAGGTATTTATCTGAATTTTTTGGCAATCCCCGGTACCTGAAAGCATCAATACTTTTGCCTTCTGGATATTTTGAGAACCCTGATAAAAACTATCCGATCTGTTATCGGGCACCAGGTTTAAATGGCAGATTTGATCAGATTAACGGAACAATTAACAAAAAGGAATTTACGGATTGGTGGTTTACGAAAGATGCCCCACAGGTGATTTATGTATTTCTCGATTCGCAGGGACCTTTTGGAGATACCTATCAGGTTGATTCTGATAATAATGGCCCCTGCGGTAAAGCATTGACCGAAGAATTAATCCCTGAAATCGAGAAACTTGTTCACTATCAACCTTCCTCAAAAATGAGGTATCTCGCTGGCAGATCAACCGGTGGATGGGTAGCTTTAGGGCTGCAGATATTTTATCCTGATTTCTTTGATGGTACATGGTCATATAGCCCCGACCCGGTTGATTTTGAGCACTATGGTTTAATCGATATCTATCATGATTCAACTATCTTCTACAATAAATATGGGTATCTGCAACCGGGAAGAAGAACGATTTATGGTGAGCCTACTTTTTCTATGAAAGATTGGATAGCCGGGGAGAATATAAACAGTGTGACGGGGGATTACCGTGTTTCTGGAGGACAGTTTGGTGCATACAATGCCGTATTTGGACCCAAAGGGTCTGATGGACTACCGACCTTAATGTTTGACCCGTTTACAGGAAAAATTGATCATGCAATTGCTAAGCAGTGGGAGAAATATGATTTGAAAAAAGTATTGGAGAAAAACTGGAAAACCCTTGGGCCCAAATTGCAAGGTAAAATATGGATATGGACTGGAGATATGGATGGCTTGTACTCGAATGTGGCCACAAGGTTTCTTCAAAAATTTATTGAGAAAACGGAAAACCCAAAATCGGATGCGATTATAAAATTTACTCCAATGGCTGGGCATACACAGGAGTGGAGTGATAAAGCGGTTTTGATGATGGTTGCACAAAAAGCAGCTGAAAGCAGAAAATAGAACCTTGGTAAAGAAGTAAACAATGAAAATGAGACAAAAAATATTTGGGATCATAACAATACTGGTAAGTATCATAAATACTTGCTCTGCACAGAAAACCAAAATTGGGTATGTAAATTATTTTGCCAATAGTAACCATCCACAAGTGGCTTATTGGTTTTTCGCAGCGAATATGCTGCCGGAAGAGAGATACAAAGGAAAGATAGATAGTTTTGTAAAATATAGTAAGTATACGCTTGTATACCTTACTGAACGTGACG
>CAIWKU010000587.1 GCA_903913355.1 uncultured Bacteroidota bacterium
GTAGATAATACTTCGGCACTGATATCTCCATCTACCAACTCACAAATTGCTTTATAATGCGCTGCAATGGCTGCTTCCCCTTTAATTCCCTCTTTGGCCATCAGGGAAGGATTGGTAGTAACCCCATCGAGTATGCCTAACTCATTCGCTTCTTTAATTTGCGCAAGATTTCCAGTGTCAATAAAAAATTTCATACAAAAAGTATTTATGTAAAAAACTACCCCAAAAAATCCCCTTAAGAAAGGGGGAAAAAAATGGCAGGCTACTCACATCGCACCGCTACAACCGCTTATCCTTGCTGCATTCCTGCCCTGGGGAGGTTCAGCAGGAGCTGGTCGTGTAAGACCTGCCGGCGCAAAAGTAAGGATTGAAAAGTAATTTTCCCGTTTTTTAGTCCGATACTTAAAACCCGGTACCTAGTGTTCTGGAATTGACACCGGATATTCCGATTAATTCATCATATCGGCTACTGAATGATCGATAATAAAACAAAATAGTATACTCATTTTCTGTTTCCCAATAATTGCCTTCCGTTACAGATAGGTCTGCTTTTGCGTCAGGGTTTTTATTATCCTTTGTAACATATATATAGCTATAATACCCCTGCTTTAATAACAATGTTTTCGTATACATTCCCTTTTCTGCATCAAAATTCATTTTCGAAGAATCACCAACCTCGTTTGATGTCATTTCTCCAAGCAGATAAACCGATTTGCCCTCAAATGACTGATTATTTTTAGGCACAAAACTAAAATGAACATAGGCATAATCTGTTTGCGACCATGGGTTCACAGACTCAGTAGTATTGATTTCTTCCCACCCATTTCTGTCTCGATAAGATAGATAGCGTAACCCATTTCTCTCGGGATCAGGTTTGATAAATATGTCAGGCTGATCCCGATTACGATCAATTCTGTCTATCCGGTCAGACAGAAACCGAAAGCTCTGCAAATCGGCCCAGCGATATTCTTTACCTGCCGTAAAAAGACAATCCTGTTCTCCGCTATATTCCAAAACATTTCCCCTGATAAAACTTGGCTGAATATCCGTTATTGCATTATCCCAACGATTGTTCTGCAAAATGACCACTTTGCCTTGTTGCGGACTGAGTAAATTCAACTGCAATGTATTTACGGTAAACTGAAGTTTCTGGTGTGTACGCATCAGTTCTGTATCAAACGGTTGCTGTAATCTGGCGTTGATATTTACTCTCTTATCTACAATCATCATTCTTTTGGTAAAGGCGAGCTTAGTGTCGTCTGCATCAAGAAACACTTTCAACAAATAGTTTCCGCTTTTTACAGGCAGACAACTCTTTTCAGGTAATAATGCCTCATAGTGGACATATTTGCTGGTTGCAATTGTTGAAAACCGATACTGGTCTAATCTGTTCTGTGTAAACCCTTTGATATAATCAAACACATTGATATCCGCCTTTGTCCAATCGGCATTACACAATTCAAAGGAATAATAATAATTTTTCACCACCCCACTCAGGTCATCAAAATGTAATTCCAACAAATCCTGAGAATTGAGTGCAATCATGGCCATACTTGACTGATTACCCTGTTGAAATAATTTAACACTATGTATTTCCGGCATATATATATGATCCGGTATATCCTGGGCAACCCCAGAAATGGTTCCAAAACAACCTATCCAAAAACATACCAATGCACGCATAAAAATTGTCCATTTATCATTGTGTACATGCTAAAACAGCTGAATTTTTGCCGGCAAATCTAATAGCAAATCTAATAACAAAAGACCTGCCTCTCTATGATAACTCTGCTCCTCTGCGGTGAACATTACGATAACCTATAGAGCCCCCGGACCAGTTTTTTGTAATACCCCTTCGTTACCTGCTTAAACTTACAACTTTTCACCTATCTACAATTGGTTTTGCTGCATTGCCCATCGGAATGTAGTTTTGAGTTCATTAAACCCTACCCATTGAACCTGGCCTTACTTATTGCCAAACGAATCGCTTTTAACCGGCAAAAATCATTTTCTGGGTTTATTATACGTTTATCCATTGCGGCCACTTCTGTAAGTGTAATGGCCATGATTCTTACCCTTGCTTTTGTAAATGGGTTTCAACAAACAGTCTCAGAAAAAGTATTCAGCTTCTGGGGACATGTACGGGTTCAAAAATATGAAGCCAGTAAATCAATTGTGGCGGAAGAAAGTCCGATTCAAAAAAATGACACGATTGAATCCATTATTCGTAAACAACCGGGTGTAAAACAGGTACAATTATTTGCTACAAAATCGGCAGTAATCGAAAAAAACAAAGAAATCGAAGGGGTTTTACTGAAAGGGATAGAAAAAGAATATGATAGCACCCGGTTAAAGCCTTATTTGCTTCAGGGCCGTTGGCTTCACTTTGATGATTCGTTATATAGCAGAGAAATATTGGTATCCCGGCAATTGGCATCACAGTTAAGAATCAAATTAAATGACACAGTAACCGTTTACTTTATTTCTGTTCTTGATGGTACAAGAACTTATCGCAAACTTTCCGTTGCCGGAATTTATAAAACAGGAATTGAGGAATATGATAAGTTATTTATACTGGGAGATCTCCGTTTAATAAGAAGAGTAAATGGATGGGATGCAAGCCAGTCGGGTGGCTATGAAATTTTCCTGACAGATTACCACGATATTGATTCTGTTACTACCCAACTCGCAGATAAATTACCCGCAGAATGGAGTAGTCGTAGCATTCGGGAAGTCTATCCGAATATTTTTGACTGGCTGAATATCCAGGATGTAAATAGGAATGTAATTTTTATTGTAATGGCAGTAGTGGCCATCATCAACCTGATTACCTGCTTACTGATTCTGATCCTCGAAAGAACCCGTATGGTGGGTATCCTGAAAGCCCTGGGCGCCGGCAATAGCCTGATAAAAAAAATATTTCTATACCATGCTTCTCTGATTACAATGGCTGGAATTGGAATAGGTTTTATGGGCGGGGTTGGTATCTGCCTGTTACAAAAATATACCGGCTTTATTCATCTCGATGAAACCGCCTATTATGTGTCTACCGCCCCGGTACAAATTATCTGGTGGCAGGTGATTGCTGTTTGTTTGTCAACCGCCATCGTCTGCTATCTTTCCCTGATCATCCCTACCCTGCTGATTAAAAAAATCAACCCGGTAAAAGCCATTCAATTCCGTTAACCAAAATACTGAATGGGCAAGCCCGGTTTATTGTGTTTTCAGATGCGATACAATAATGCCCGTTGCCACCGCAGCATTCAAGGATTCAGCGCCGCCAATACGGGGAATGGTGACAGGATGATCAATATAATTGAGTAATGTTTCACGAATCCCCTTTGCTTCATTCCCGATTATCAATACCGCTTCCTGTACCGCCGAATATTCATACAAGCTTTTCCCATTCAAAACCGCTCCAAAAACCGGTAACCGGTTATCCTGCAAAAATTCCGGCAAGGAGGTATAATGAAGGGCAACCCTGATAAAACTACCCATAGTTGCCTGTATCACTTTAGGGTTATACAATTCAACCGTATCCTCACTGGCTATTACTTGCTGAATACCAAACCAATCGGCTATTCGAATAATCGTACCCAGGTTGCCGGGGTCCTGTATACCATCCACCACCAATGTAAACAAATGATTTTCCTTGGTAATAACTGGTTGTGGCAACTGTTCTACAATAGCCAATACCTGGTTGGGTGATTGCAGCAGACTAATCTTCTCTAATTCCGCTTCTGTAACTACCTGTTTATCCTGGGTAAGGTTTGCATTTGCATCTACCCATTCTGCCAATCCATATATTTTTTTAACGGAATAATGGCTTTTCACTAATTCCGCTACCAGTTTGGTACCTTCGGCAATAAATAAGCCTTCTGCCTGTCTTTGTTTTTTCTGGCATAAACTTTGGATATATTTGAGCTCATTCTTGCTTAACATTCACTATGCGTTTAACGGTTAATACAGTAAATACCTTTTTTCTTTTCCTCTTTGTACTGGTTGCCGTCAGCTCCTGCAGTGTGGAAGAAAGAACCAGGGTAAAAGATTACCCGGTTAAAAAGCCATTTGTGTATAGCAATAAAATTAACCTTACCGGTAATATCTCCAAAGATGAGAAAAATAGGTTAACCCAGGAACTGGATAATTATTGGGACGATAGCTTACGGGCCAGGCGGATACAACAGGTATGGGTAAGATATGTTATCAAAAACCCACCTGCATTTGATTCTGTGAACATAAACCGCAGTATCAGTTATATGAACGCCTACCTGAATTCACAAGGGTATTATTATGCCAGTTTTAGCGATACCATCAAAATTGATACACTGCGAGACCAGTATCGTGCGAAAATTGCCGTGACCATCAAAGTGGGTAAGAATATTACCATTGACTCAGTTTCTTATGAATTGGGAGATAGTGTTCTACAAAAATTAACAAAAGCAGAAGAAAAAAACTCACTACTCAAAAAAGGTGCACCCTATACTATTCAGGGAATTGGTGCAGAATTAGACAGGCTGGTTAATCTATATCGCCAAAACGGGTATTATAAGTTTGCTAGAGAAGATATTTTTGCGCATGTGGATAGTAATAATGCCCAATTGCTGCAATTAACCCTTGACCCTTTAAAACAGGCACAAATTATTGCAGAAGCGGCCAAAAGCAGAAAAGAAAATCCTGCCTGGGATATCAATATTGAAAAAAGACCCAATGTCGACTCTTCCAAACTGTACCAGTTTTATGTAGGAAAATTTTATTACTACCCTGAGACAAAGATTTCTGATATAACGGATAGTCTTCCTTACCAGACAGGGTTAAAAGAGTATCACCGTAATGAGATTACTATGCGGTATAAAAAAGGGCTTTTTACCTACCGCCCACTCAAGGAACATACCTATTTACGAACAGGACAGTTATACGATGAGAATAGTTATTTCAAATCCATCAATTCACTGGGTCAAATAGGTGCCTGGCAACAGGTAGATGCAAAACCAATCCAAAGAGGTAAAGACACCCTGGATATTTATTTTTTTCTTGTGCCTTCGATAAAGCAAAATTATACGATAGACCTGGAAGGAAGCCGTAATACCTACACTTCAGATCCCCTCCTGAATACTGATCTATTCGGGTTATCGACCAACCTGGCTTATAACAATAAGAATGTTTGGAAATCTGCTGTGCAATCACTCACCAATTTCAGAACAGGGGTTGAGTTGAATATCTTAAATAAGTCACAGGGACAGTTATTTCAGACCTTTCTGATCAGCCTGAGTCATACCTATGCGATTCCCTGGCTTGTTCAGCCTTTCAAGAATTGGAACCTGTTAGGCAAGGCAGACAATAAACGTACCCTATTCAATATTACAGGGTCCTATGTAGACCGCCAGGATTATTACCGTTTACGTTCATTGGTAACCAGCTGGGGATACGAATGGAAAAAAGGAAAAAATGTATGGTTATACAAACCATTAAATATTGAATTATATGGGATAGATAAATTGAAAAACCTGGATAGCCTGATTCTGAAAAATCCATTTTTGAAAGCCTCCTTCAATGAGGGTAAGATCATCAGCCAAAGTCTCTCTTTTATTAGAATAGCAAATTCTGCTAGCCATCCAAATATTACCCATAAAATCAGGTTGGGCATAGAAGAAGCCGGAGGTGTTTGGGGATTTTTTGATGCATTGAAAAACCAGTTTTACCGCTATGTAAAACTAGAAGCAGAATACGATCAAACCATAAAGTTTAGAAAAACAGAATTGGCTTTTCGGGCCCTAGGTGGAGTAGGCTATAACTATGGAACGGATTCTGCTATTGGAAAAACCCTTCCCTTCTTTAAACAATTTTATGCCGGAGGGCCGTATAGTATGCGGGCCTGGGGATTACGTCAATTGGGATTGGGTAGTTCTTTACAAAGCGATACTTTATTATCAGATTACAGGGATCGTTTCGGAGATATGCAGTTGGAAGCAAATTTAGAATACCGTTTTCCGATAGCTACCATTGCGAATTTTAAAATAAGCAGTGCCTTATTTACAGATATAGGCAATGTGTGGAATGTTAAAAAAAATAATTCTGATCCACAGGGACAATTCTCAATAAAATCGCTGTTACACGATTTAGCCATTGGAATGGGAACCGGTCTAAGAATAGATTTTAATTATTTTATGATTCGACTGGATGCCGCGTATAAAGTAAAGGACCCTGCCCGACAATACAATGATGGATGGATGGAAAAAATCCAATATTCCGAAAAAAGATTTAATGGGGTATCCGTAAATAATGTCGCTTTCCAGTTAGGAATTGGTCTCCCCTTCTGATAAAAAAAGTTTTTGAACCTCATTGGCAA
>CAIWKU010000588.1 GCA_903913355.1 uncultured Bacteroidota bacterium
GGTGGCAATCTTTTTCGAATCAGGCGACCATGATAGGATAGGGGCATCGCTGCTTTTCCAACCAGCATTGTCGGTAGCATAGCCAAAATCCTTAATGCCATCGGTTGTAAGCTGGGTTAAGGCACCTGTTTTAACATCTTTTACCCATAAATTATATTTCCTAATAAACGCGGCCTTGCTACCATCTGGCGATACCACTTCCGCGTCAGGCTTGATACGCCTGCCAATGCGCTTAGGGCCGGGAGTTACCTGCTTGGTAGTATCGGCAGTTACCAGGTACGTTTTTAAATCGCATTTCAAAAGTTTTTCATCCACTTTAAACGTTATTGCCCCATTGTTATCAACAAAGCTGAACGATTGAAATGGCAAATTGCTGTCGGTAAAGGTTTTACCCGTTGCTGCATTAATGCCACTGGCAAGTTTTTGATGGTCGAATGCTGGCGCGACAGTCTTTTTAGCGGGATTCACCAAAATAAACTCGCTGCCTTTGGCATTCAAATTCCTAAACCAAAATAAATCGCCGGGTAACCAATTTGGGTTCACCGGGCCATTATCAACTAATGGAGCGGTATTATAGCTTAGAAACAGCTCGGCATTTTCATAATCCTTAGCGGTTAAAACCTGTTTTTGTTGCGCTGTGGCTAAAAAGCAAGTAATTGAAATAAATAGGGTTAATATTGTTTTATTGAATTAGGCGTTTAACTGATAATCATTTTGTAGGTATATGGAGGTTTTTGCATCATTCTGTTCATAAGATTTTCAAAAATGCCCTCCTTCATCTTATGTCTATTGAAACGATAAGTATATTCGTCTAAGTAAGCTTGAAGGTATTTTACCGAATGGTGGACACCTCTTAACCAAGCCTTCAACATCATAATACACCTATGTAGGTCAGTAAAGTTTTTGCCCTTTTTCTCCGATTTTTCGCGTTTTAAATGGGGGAATTCTTTCTCCAGTCCCTTATATCCAGCCCATTTATCTGTACGCACTTCCGCTTCCGGGCTGATATGATCTTTCATAAAGCATTCTAAATCCTTTTTACCAGCTGTTTTTATTACCCTCCCATACATTCTGGAAACACCTTTCCCCTTTCTTTCTATAGATACGACTACAATCTGTTTACGACCTTCATTACGACCAATGGCTTGGTCGTCCTGCCCGCCGATGTAAGTCTCATCAACATCCACCTTTCCGATCATGGGAAAGCTCCTGCTACTTTCCATTGCCTTCATCACCTTTTGCTTGAACAGCCAACAGGTTTTCTGCCTCAAAGCTAGTTTTCTGCTTAATTCGGTACTACTTATTCCATTTTTACTTGTTGAAAGATAGTACACAATGTAAAATGCTTTTAAAATAGAAAACTTACATCCATGAAATAGTGTTCCTGCTGTGGCTGAAGATATATATCGGCAGCGGGTACATTGTCTGTCTTCCACATGGTTGCCTTTACAATAATGTTTGTGCCCACACTTTATACAGCTATATCCTTTTGACCATTTTAGCTCGGTCAAAAACTTAACACAGCTATCCTCTGTTGGATACCTTTCCTGAAACTCAAATAACGACAGGCTTTTAAAACGTGCTTCCATATCGCTAATTTACTAACTTTTTTAGTATTATTCAAGTGCCTAATTCAAAAATTTAAAATATTCATTATTTTAATTTCAAAAAAAATGCGTTAAATTACCAATTGTAAGTAAATTTCACAATTAATGTTATTTTATTTATTATA
>CAIWKU010000589.1 GCA_903913355.1 uncultured Bacteroidota bacterium
ATCATATCAATGTAGATAATCAATTACCCTATAATGTTATGGGTGGGTTGCAGGACAATGGTAGCTGGCATGGACCCTCGTATGTATGGATTCAGAGTGGTATCCGTAATGCGTACTGGAAAAGCACCAGTGGTGGCGACGGGTTTGATGTAATGCCTGATCCGGAAGACGCTAACTGGGTGTATACTATGAGTCAGGGTGGTAGTGTTAGTCGCTATAATATGGCAACCGGCGAAGAATGGAATATCCAGCCACCTAGACCTAATATAAAAACAAAACAACGTTTTAACTGGAATGCGGCCATTGCACAGGACCCATTTGATAAAGCGACTATTTATTATGGCAGCCAGTTTGTAAACAAGAGCACAAATAAAGGTGCATCATGGGAAATCATATCTCCGGATCTTACCACGAATGATAGTGCTAAAATTGACCAGAGTAAGAATGGGGGTATTTCTATTGATATCACCGGAGCGGAAAACTATTGTACCATATTGGCCATTGAACCCTCTCCCAAACAAAAAGGAGTGATCTGGGCCGGAACGGATGATGGAAATGTGCAATTGACAACCGATGGTGGTAAAACCTGGACCAATTTCCGTGGAAAGATTCCCGGCTTGCCATTAGGTGCATGGATTCCTCAAATCAGGGCATCAAGGTATAATGCCGGCGAAGTTTTTGTGATTGCAAATGATTACAGAAGAGGAGATTTCAAACCGTATATTTTCCGCACAACCGATTTTGGTAAAACATGGACTAGGATTGTAGATGAAAAGAAAGTGGTGGGTTATGCTTTGTGTTTACAGCAAGACCCCGTTGAACCCAATCTTTTATTTGTTGGAACCGAACAGGGTTTATGGGTAAGTTTTGATAATGGTACTACTTATCAGCAATTTAAAAATGGCTATCCATCTGTTTCCACCTATGATATGGCTATTCAGGAAAGAGAGGCGGATTTGGTGATTGCCACTTTTGGAAGAGCACTTTGGGTATTGGATGATATTCGTCCGTTAAGAAAACTGGCAGCAAATAAGGGACAACTATTTTCCAATAAAATCACTGCTTTTGAAGCGCCGCTGGCTTACCAATCCAAAACAAAAAATGCATCCGGTATTGAATACAGTATCTGGGGTTCTTATGAAGGAGAAAATAGAAAAAGAGGGGCGGAACTTAGTTTCTATATCAATAAAACAGCTACTGATACTGGAAAGAATAAATTGGCAGATACCGTTCAGGTAAGAATTTATGATGCCAATAATGTGGCTGTGAGAAACCTTCGCATCAAAGCAGACAGCGGCTTTAATCGCTTTTATTGGGGTATGGAAGGAAAAGGAATTCGTCAGTCCGGCGGCTTCAGAGGCGGCGGTGGCGGTCGCTTTGGCGGTGGTGCAGGCATGAATGAGCCTGGTGGTTTACCTGTTGACCCCGGAAACTATAAAGTAGTGCTTACGCTTGGGAAAGGGCAAATGGATAGCATGCTGGTAGTGGTGAATGATGACCCGAATGCTCCTACTTCAAAAGAGGTAAGGGATGCAATCAGAAAAGCAAATGACAGGTTGGATAAATCTGCATTGAAATTGACTGATCTTACAGATCGCCTGACAGAATCGGAAGAAGTTATCCGTAAAGTGGAAGCCGGATTCCCAAATATGGATAAAAAAGATGCAGATACACTCAGAAAAATCGGCAAACAGATGAGTGATAGTATCAAAGCTATTCGCGAACAACTCAATGGAAAACCACAGGAAAAACAAGGATATGGCAATGTGCCACAACTTACGGTTAACAGTGTAATGGGTGAAGCAAGAAGTTATATAGGTAGTAAAAATGTGGCACCAGGAGCACAGGAGGAACGTTTAATGGCAGATGCAGAATCCATGGTAGCCGATGTTTTGAAAAGAGCCAACAATTTCTTTGATCTGCGTTGGAAACAATATAAATCACTTGCTGAAGCTTCGCCGGTAAAATTATTCAAGGAATATAAACCGATAGAATAGTCATTGGCTTACCAGAAGGATAGTAAACAAAAAATCACGGTAGCCATCTGCCGTGATTTTTTATTTGAGGGAATCCAACCCGTATCAACCATTTAAAATTATTTCAGTGCCAGCTATGCACAATCATTTAATTTTGTACCCTCTAATTATTGAACCTTTG
>CAIWKU010000590.1 GCA_903913355.1 uncultured Bacteroidota bacterium
AAAAGCGGAACTGCCTGACGTTGCATGTTTGAACCCATCAGGGCACGGTTAGCATCATCATGCTCAAGGAAAGGAATCAACGAAGCACTCAAACCAACAATCTGGTTAGGTGCAACGTCCATATATTCTACTTCTTCTTTATCCAGAATCGGGAAATCACCTGTTTGACGGGAAACTACCTTGTCTTCAGTAAATTGTCCCTTATCATTCAAAGGAGAATTACTCTGTGCAATCTTAGCAGAATCTTCTTCTTCAGCACTCAGGAAAGTGAGTTCTTTCATATTCACTTTACCGTCAACTACTTTACGGTAAGGGGTTTCAATAAATCCCATATCGTTGATAGCAGCATGTACACAAAGCGTGGAGATCAAACCAATGTTTGGTCCTTCCGGTGTTTCGATAGTACATAAACGACCATAGTGAGAATAGTGTACGTCACGAACCTCAAATCCTGCTCTTTCTCTGCTCAAACCTCCTGGTCCTAATGCGGAGATACGACGCTTATGCGTGATCTCACTCAGTGGATTGGTTTGGTCAAGGAACTGTGATAATTGTGAGGTACCAAAGAATGAATTGATAACAGAAGATAAAGTTCTCGCATTGATCAGATCAACCGGAGTAAATACTTCATTATCACGTACGTTCATTCTTTCACGGATGGTACGGGCCATACGAGCCAGACCTACCCCGAACTGGGCATACAATTGTTCACCCACGGTACGAACACGACGATTGCTCAGGTGATCGATATCATCGATCTCAGCTTTCGCATTGGTTAAACGTACCAGGTATTTGATGATTTCAATAATATCCGGTTTGGTTAACACTTTCTTCTGCAAAGGATAATCAAGACCCAGTTTGCGGTTAATTTTATAACGGCCTACTTCACCCAGATCATAACGCTTATCGCTGAAGAATAATTTATCAATAATACCACGGGCAGTTTCATTATCCGGAGCATCAGCACCACGCAATTGGCGATAGATATGCTGAACCGCTTCCAGTTCACTGTTAGAGGTATCTTTATTTAAGGTATTGTAAATGATTGCATAATCACCACCTACATCTTCTTTCTGAATAAATACGCTTTTCACTTCCATTTCAATAATGGTAGCAATGGCTTCTTCATCAAGAACAGTATCCCTTTCCATCACAATTTCATTACGCTCAATACTTACCACTTCACCTGTATCCTCATCCACAAAATCTTCTACCCATGTTCTGAGAACGCGGGCAGCTAATTTTCTGCCTACCTGGTGAGCCAGTGATTTCTTATCTGCTTTCACTTCATCGGCCATGCCAAAAAGTTCCAGGATATCTTTATCGGTTTCAAAACCAATAGAACGCAAAAGCGTGGTTACCGGGAATTTTTTCTTACGATCGATGTAAGCATACATCACATTATTAATGTCCGTAGCAAACTCCATCCAGGCTCCTTTAAAAGGAATTACCCTGGCTGAGTAGATCTTGGTTCCGTTGGGGTGAATAGATTGCCCGAAGAATACACCGGGTGAACGGTGTAACTGGGAAACTACTACACGCTCAGCACCATTGATCACAAAAGTACCACGTGGGGTCATGTAAGGAATGTTTCCAAGAAACACGTCCTGTACAATGGTTTGAAAATCCACATGTTCTTCATCATTACAGCTAAGACGAAGCTTGGCTTTTAATGGCACGGCATAGGTTAAACCACGCTCCATACATTCTTCAATGGTGTAACGTGGCGGATCAATAAAATAATCCAGAAACTCCAACATGAAAATATTACGCGTATCCGTAATAGGAAAGTTCTCCTTGAATACACGGAATAACCCTTCCACATTACGTTTATCGGGCGTAGTTTCCAATTGAAAAAATTCTCTGAAAGATTCTAACTGAATGTCGAGTAGGTCAGGGGCATCAGCCAAATGTTTAGTTTTTCCGAAGCCGACCCTGGTGTTCAATGTAGTAGTAGACATATGTGTGAAAACCGGTTTTTTTGCGAAAAAATTTCGGGGAGAATTTACAGATTCTCTTAGCGTACAATCGGAACTTTCACCACCAAACGACAGTGAAAAAAAATGTCCACCCGCTAATTAGCCCAAAAATAAGGATGGCAAAGGTAAGGAATGGGGAGAAACCGCAAAAACAAATTTTGGACCAAACCCCGATTTGTGGAAAAGAATTTCCTGATTTTCTGAAATCAGGCAAAAAGACAGGTTTTCGAGCGTTTTAACAGTTTATAAGTAAACCCGGGATGTAAATTGGGTATCTCAGTAAAAAATACAGTTATGCATAGACTATTGTTAGGCATCTTGCTGGTAACCAGCCTGTTTTGTGTGCAGCAGGCCTCGGCACAAGTTAGTATTGGCGTAGGCGTAGGGCCCAGATTTGGGGTTGGGGGAATGGGTTATGGCAGACCCATGGGCAGAAGACCGCAAAAAGCCAAGGATCAGCC
>CAIWKU010000591.1 GCA_903913355.1 uncultured Bacteroidota bacterium
TTACAAAATAATTTGGGGGAGTTTAACTCAGACTCTGTTTTATTTCATTTTTATAAAGCAGTAGTTTTTTATAATGCAAATCTGGACGGGGAAGCACAAAAAATTGGAATTAAGAAAGTTTTTAGCCATATAAAATTTTATTCTCCAAATACCCCTACATAGTAGGACTTTGCCGATTAAAGAAGTTTTGAGAGGTAATTCAAATCATTAAAATAAAGGGATGTTGGTCGGCGACTAATAAATGCAAAGACCGCATTGGAAAATGAATTCAATACCTTGGCAGCAGTACCAGGTTTTTGTGTATCTTATGACTAGCGTCTTATAGCATTCCTCAAATAAGAAGGTATAATTCCAGAATATGCTAAATCTTCGATATGCTTGCTAATATGTATAAACAACTTCTTTTTTTTATTATGGTCAGTTTGCTGATACTTTCAGCAAGCTGCCATACTAAAAATGAAACCATAGTCCCAACAACGATTCAAGTAAACGAACCCGCTGTTTTTACATGCTCCCCTTTTGATACTGGTAGAATCACCAGTATTCTTTCACTGGGTTGGCTGCAACCGGTAGGACATACGATTCCTACCGATCATATCTATTTCAGTTTTCAACAAAACGGTTCAGAAAACCTTACACTGTATGCTCCTGGCTCGGGATTGGTAATGCAAATACTATCGAGACCGGTGCTGGGCGTTCCTGAGGTAAAGGTTTGGATTAAAATGAACAACCTTTTCACTTACTATTTAGACCATGTGGTATTGGATACCTCTATCAAAACGGGAACCCTGATCAAAGCAGGTCAGGTAATAGGTACCACGGGCTTGGGTAATACCATTGATTTTGGAGCCATTGATAGTACGGTTACCAATTCATTTAGTAATCCAGCTCGCTATTTTAGTCAAACTATACATTGCGGCAAACCCCTTAGCTATTATAAAGAGCCCCTGAAAACAAAATTGTATTCTTTGGTTGACAGAGAAGGAACAGAAAAAGATGGATGGGTGTGCGTGGATGTGCCGAAAACCTTATCCGGCAATTGGTTTTTGGATAGTACGGTATTGATTACGGACGGTCCAGACGGATGGGATAAGGAATTATCGTTTGCCTATGATATACAACACCCGCAAAAATTATTGGTATCGATTGGTGGATTAAATGGAATGTTTGGCAAATGGAGCATTTTGCCTTCTGCTATGCCTCCCGCACAGGTTACAACAGCATCGGGTAAACAATCTTATCTGTTATGGTTATTTGATCCGAATTATCCAAACAATCCTGGTGCACAGGCAGGGCTTTTGATTGTGCAGATGATAGATGATACCCATATAAAAATTGAGGCATTTAATAACCCACGCTTGCAGGATGCGGCGTTTGATGGGAATGCGAAAATATATGCGCGATAGTAATTGGAATTTGTTGGTTAGGCGATCAACAATAGCGAAAATCAACAATCGCCTAAAACCCCATTTCGAGTCTTACTTCCTTAATGGCATTCAAAAGATTCTCTACATCTGAAGGAAATATTCTTCCAATATTGCCTATCCGAAAACAATTGGCTTTAGAAAGTTTGCCAGGATAAATAACAAACCCGCGACTATTTAGCTTTTGATAGAAAATGGTAAAATCAAAAGATGCATGGCTTGGATAATGATACGTGTTAATAATATATCCTTGTAGTTCAGGAGTGAGGTATTCAGAAAACCCCAATTCGGCCATCCCTTTTTTTAATACCTGAAAATTTTCCTGGTATCTTTTTGATCTGCCGGCAACACCACCTTCTGTTTCTATTTCTACCAGTGCTTGTTTAAAAGCGAGTAGTGCATGTACAGGTGGGGTAAATCTGAATTGACCATCATTTTCCAAACCCTGCCATTGTGCATATAAATCCAATACCAGAGTATCTGCCTGGCCTTTACAGGCAATAAGTTTTTGCTTTTTTGCCAGGATGAAAGAAAAACCGGGTACCCCTTCAATACACTTATTAGATGAAGAAATTAAAAAGTCGATATGATTGGCAGCGATATCTAAAGGAACCGCGCCAAATGCACTCATGGAGTCAACAATATATTGAACCCCGTATTTTTTACATAAAGTTCCAAAAGACTCAATAGGGTTGAATATGCCTGTAGTGGTTTCACAATGAACAATTACTACATGTGTGAACTCGCCCGTTGATAATAACTCTTCTGTTTGCTCCAGATCGGGAACTGAATTTTCCTCAAAAACCAGCGATTGATAGGGAATTTTATGAATTGCAGCGATCCTGGCTATTCTTTCGCCATATGCGCCATTAATTAAGATCAACAGATTTCCCTTTTGAGGTATTACTGAGGAAATAACCGATTCCACCCCAAAAGTACCCGATCCCTGCATAATCACTGCTTCATATCCACTCTCCTTGGATACCTGCCCCAGTGTCAATAAAGACTCCCTGATTTCTTTCACCAGGTTGATAAAAAATAGATCCCTTGAGCCATAGTCGTGTAACATAGCCTCTTTCACGCTCATGCTGGTGGTAAGTGGACCAGGCGTAAACAGTAACTTATCCATAAAATATATTTATCTGAATGATGCTTATTTTTCCAAAATGGGTAATAGTTCCAGTAGGTTATCTATAATATAATCGGGATTCACAGAGGCTAATTGCTCCTTTGTATGGGCGCCGGTAGTAATCCCGATATTGAATCTACAACCCGCATTTCTTCCTTCTTCAATATCAATAGTAGAATCGCCAACCTTGATGACTTCTTTTGGGTCAGTAATATGAAACTGTTCCATTGCCAGTAAAATCATATCTGGTTCAGGTCGGTTACGGCTTACGTCTGAAGCGGTAATCAGTCCGTCATACTGTTCCCCTTTTATCCAACCTAATTTTGTGACGAGAGAATGAGCAGTTTGCGAGTTATAGCCAGTATTTAAAACCACCAGTATTCCTTTGCTTTTCAGTGTGGCAAATAGTTCCGCCGCATTATCCTGAGGCAGAATTTCCATGGTATCATAGGCTGTTTCAAGCTGCTTGATAAAGTTCTGGAAAATATCGTTTGAAAGGTTTTCGTCTTCAATTCCACCATATACTTGTAAGACACTTTTAATGGCCTGTAATTTTTCCTTACCTGCCCCTTCAGCCAACACCTGATCTAGGCTAAAATCAAAACCTGCTTCATTGATGGCTTTCCTTAGTGTTTTATAAACTACATTGTCTTCATTCACTGTAGTTCCAGCCATATCAAAAACTGCTAATCGGATCATACATTACTATTTATGATGAGGCCATAAAAGTAAAATTATATTGACTGAATTGATATGAAGTGAATGTTATCAATTGCCATAATTTGAAGGACTGTGAGAGGATTGATTTTGGTGAAGATGCAGGAATCATTTCGTTGGTCAGCCAAAGTTGTTATCAAGAAATTCGGGTACTTAAATTTGATAAACTAGCACATTCATTATGTTACGTTAGGAACAAAGAGGTAACATTAGGCTCTCTAGTGAAG
Source organism: uncultured Bacteroidota bacterium (assembly GCA_903913355.1). Taxonomy (GTDB): domain Bacteria; phylum Bacteroidota; class Bacteroidia; order Chitinophagales; family Chitinophagaceae; genus Sediminibacterium. Next base: position 3,498 of record CAIWKU010000591.1, read on the forward strand.
AGCGGTTTAATTTCTTATAGATAGATCTGGTCTACTGACCACCATAAGCTAAGCTCAAAAATTAAGCTGTTTTTCCATATACTTTCTGGTTAAAAATATATGAAGTAATCACCACGGCAAATATTACCAGCATCACTAACATGCCCGCCTGAAATCCATCAGTACTAATATTTGAATATACAGCACCGAGCAAATCAAAAACCAACCCTGCATATGCCCATTCTTTAATCTTTTTAAAACCGGGAATCAGGATAGCAATGCTACCTAATATTTTGGCATAGCCAATAAAAGGAATAAAATATTTTGGGTATCCCAAATGGGTCATAAATTTTACTGCATCATCCATCATGATAATATCCGGAACAGCGGAGAAAATCATGAATGCAGCAAATAATCCGGTAGATATCCAGTAAATGATTTTGGTTGATTTCATGTTTGGGGGTTTTGGTTTGAAAGATTTTTTGGTGGTTAATTATCTATCCGGTTTTAAAGATCGAAAAAAAATGTCAAAAATGTTAGTCACTATACGATGAATTTATTACACCATCTTTTTTAGGTTGGGATGTTGTTGGCCAGGTTGCCAACAAAGGAGGTGAAACGAATGATTACAAATATTGTCGATTAATATTATTTGCAAACAGAGATCAGTAAATTCAAAGCAGGTTTTAAAGGCAATTTATTGGATGATACAAGGTTTAACCGTATTAATGAATTGCTTTTAAGATGAGATTTTGAATAGGTCATATATCCCGCATGATCTTCTGCCATTCCAAAAGACCAAGTATTTTTATTTATCCAGTCCTTGGCTTTTACAGGGTCTAATTGTAAATATTCTTTTTCCATTGCCGGAGGGAATAAAAATTCTAAGCCAAGTACTATTCCTGTTTCACTAAAATAGATATGCTTTTCTGGTAGTGCAATTTTGTTCCTGCCATGTTTATGGGCATATAGTAAAATACTGGTATCCGTTAACTCTTTGCCAGGCATTTGGGTAACCGAATCCCATTCATACCAATGTAATCTTAGTGGTATGGAAAAAGTTTGGCGAATCAGTGGGAATGAGGGAGCAAACAATTCGATTTCCTTTATATAGCCTGTTTCTGAGGCATTGTTAGGATAGTATCCAATGTATTCGCCTCTGTAATCGGGAGAGCAAGTCCAATAACTAACTATTTTTTCATATCTATAATCTATTTCTTTGTTTTGGTAAAGTATACAATTCTTAATAAGAACTTCCTGTAATTCACTCGTTTTTCTTTTCAGATAAAATATATTCCCATCTATACATTGTTGTTTTGAAACCGAGATGGTTTCAAACCCAATAAAAGCTAATTGTACACTGTCAATTGAATGTAAAATTGTGGCTTGAAGAAAAAAGTTGCCGAGGCTATCACTAAAAGTAATTTTTTTAGGATTGCCATAGCAGATAGTAGCATAATAAAGAGGCTGTTTAGTATTGAGGTCAGCAACTTTGCAGGTAATGAATTGAGAAAATGAAATGAGTGGAA
>CAIWKU010000592.1 GCA_903913355.1 uncultured Bacteroidota bacterium
GCACCTTTGTTATTTTCTTGGGATAACCCTTTCTCATGGGCCTATGGCGGTGATGTTACGGATTCATTGAAAGAACGGGTTAAAACAGCCGGGGGCAATGTATCCGGGGAAATCCGCATCTCATTGGGTTGGTACAACTACGATGACTTGGACTTGCATGTTATTGAACCTAATGGCAATGAAATCATGTACAATAACAAAAACAGTAGTAATAACAACGGTGGCCTGGACATTGACATGAATGCCGGAGCTGGCGTAACCCGCGAAGCGGTTGAGAATGTGGTGTTCATAAACCCCGCAAAGATAACTGAAGATAAGTGGTACTACGTTAATGTCCACAATTTTTCTAAACGCGAAAACATCGATATTGGCTTTGAAGTTGAAATCGAATGCCAAGGGCAAGTGCACACGTTTAACTACGCTTCGGCAGTACCGAGTAAGGGAACGGTAGCCGTTGCAAAATTCAAGTACAGCCGTAAGCTGGGCATATACGCCGGTGAAAGTGATATAGCCAGTGGTAATAAAACACCGCCGAGTAAAGAAATATGGAACCTCAGCACCAATAAGTTCCATAAAGTAAGCCACATTCTGAAATCCCCTAATCACTGGGGTGATCAGAAAAAAGGAAACCTGCACCAGTTCTTTGTTTTGGAGGGGTGCCGGAATCCTGAGCAACCAAGAGGATTTTTCAATGAATTTCTGCGGTCGGAGTTACAGGAACACCGTAAGGTCTTTGAAGTATTAGGCGCTAAATTGAAAGTTCCGGCATCGGATCAGCAGTTATCAGGCTTGGGTTTTTCCGATACGCAACGGGCGGATATTATCGCTAGGGTAGCAACGACAAAGAACCTTACAGAACTTGTACGCATTAAATTTTAATCAGGAGAATACAAATGTTTGAAAAAGCAAGTAGAGTAAAATTACGATTCAATACTTCGGCAGGTGTTTTAGCGGTTGAAGATTTATGGGACCTGCGGTTAGTGGAGTTGGATACTTTGGCCCGTAAGCTGAACAAAGAAGTCAAAGAGTTGGAAGAAGAAAGTTTCATCGAAAAACCGCTGTTTAAAAATGAACTTTTGGTCTTGCGGTTCAACATCGTAAAACATATTATCGATGTAAAACTGGCGGAACGTGACGCTGCAAACCAAGCCAAAGACAAAGCGGCGCATAAAGAAAAACTGCTGGCTATTCTGGCGGCAAAAGACAATGAGGCTTTGCAAAGCAAATCACGCGATGAGCTGCTAGCTGAACTTAACGCTTTGGGTTAAGCATTTTTTGGACAGGGAAGTTCATAACAGGAGATACGGTAGTGATTTCAATTATCCAGAAGTATTTTAAAAAGGCTCAAGAAGCCAGTGAAAAAAGGTGTTTTGCCGATGGTTTTGGTTGGGCAATGGCAGAAGTTTTGCTTAATAACTTAACTATTGAAGAAGTCTATGATAAAGTGGAGTTTCCTTTTGAAGAAGCTAAGTTCGATGCAGGGGCAAGAGAAGCATTACGGTTACTGGCTGACCAAGATAGTTTAGCACAAGAACATGCAGAACTTAAACCTCATTACGCTGCTTTAGAAGCTGAGAATGCGCTTTTGAAAAAAGATAGAGCTTTGCATTTTGATGCATTATGCGAAAGCGCAAATCGGATACGTCAACTGAATGCCGCTAATACTGGTTTGCGGGCTACATTGACAAAGCTACTTACCGAAATACCGGATGCTTGGGAACCGGGTGATAGTATAGAAGTAGCTTGGGAAGGTTTTGATCTAAATTCTGAATGGCCCGAACTATGGGTTGCTCAAGATGAAGATGGCGATTGGTATGAGTACTCTAAAGAGCCCTATATAAATACAGTAAATAACACCTGGGATACAAAATTAGATTCTGGAGCGGATTACCAGTGTATCATAGGATCAAATGTGAGGAACAAAAACCCAAACTGGAAAGACACAAAACAACGGATACGATAATGGACATAGTAGACCATGCTAATGAAAATGTTGAAAAAGCTCGGCAACGGGATTTAGCAAATCATAACCTGCAAGCAAAAGGCCCGCAACCTGAGTATAATGAAGCAGGGGATAAGGTGTGTATAGACTGCGATATGGTAATCCCTAAACTCCGAGCTGCC
>CAIWKU010000593.1 GCA_903913355.1 uncultured Bacteroidota bacterium
AATGAAATATTTTGATCCAGGGTTCTGGTACCACCAGGTCCCACAACTTTTATATCATCAATGATTACAGTAGAACCAGCCTGGCATCTTTTGATATAACCCTGCGCTTCGGCATTAAAATAAGCTCCCTGTACTTCTGCAAATACCAACCCGCTTTCTTCAAATCCTTTTCCCGTGCAGGCAAGTGTAAATGAAACCACCTGGTATTTAACCCCTTCAAATACAAAGTCCTTTAATTCAGCAGCCACTCCTTTTTGCACCCGAAATACATTAGCAGGTATAGGACCGCCTGCTTTTCCACCTACTGTGGCAATTGGATTTGGAACCCTTTTGATGGGAATTGAGATTTTTTGGGTGTTTTTACCATCGGAGGCATTCACTATGGCAGTTCCCAATTCTTTACATTCCACTATGTACTGACCTGCGCCGGCTTTACTGCTGGTTACGCCATTCCCCTGAACACTTACGCTTACTTTCTCATCCCCACCGCCTCCAGTAACGCTTAATGGGTTTGGAAGGTCCTGATAGAATACCCTGGTTTTGTCAGTAGATACCACCAATCCTGATGGAACCCCTACTGTATATTTTACATCTTTTTCAACTGTAGAAGTTGTGCCATCCGGCTTTAAAAAAGAGATCTTAACTTTTTTAGTAAATGATCCGGAACCGGAAACCGTTGTTTTGTATTCAGCAGACCCATCTTCTTTAACCGGTACATTAGAACCGTCAATACTAATAGTGGGTTTTGCTGCTTTACTGAATGCACCAATACCCGCTGTAATCACCAGTTCTTCTCCCGGCATCGCATATTGTGTATTGGATTGGGCAAATGCCTGGAAAGCATCATAGATGATTTCTACTTCCCCAATTTCTTTGTGACAATATTCTACTACCTGCGCCTCTGAGTTCTTGATATCATTCTCAAATTTGCTGAGTATGGTAATGGCAGCCACGGTAGGTGTCATATGAAAATAACTGAATGCCCAGTCTTCATTACCTGTATTGGTACCGCTTTTAGGTACAGAAAGATCCAATGGCAGGCTTGGGCCCACTTCCTTTTTAATTCCCGGATCAATATCCAATAATTTTTGCTTGAAGCTTTGCATTTTCTCCAGCAATTCCTTTCCTTTTCCTTTCCCTTCAGGTGGTGCAGAAACAAATAAACGGGTTGCCGCTTCCAGGTCGTCTTCTTTGTATACTTCTTTTCCTTCTACTAATCTGGAGCCGGCTTCTTTCTTCAATTCTGTTTTTAAAGCATCTATATAGGCAGATAAATCATCTGCTAATTTTTTTGCCTGTTCTGCTTTGGGTAGCCAGATTTCTGCTTTCTCTTTTGTCTTGGGGTCTTCTATTTTTTTTGCAAAAGATTTAAATATATCCACATTCTTTTGTTCAGCAATACCGGTTGCCGTCATCAGGCTGCGGTCTACCGTTTTAAAAGCGTTCAATATTTCTGCTGATACATTCAGTGCCAATAGTGCCGTTAGCACCAAGTACATAATGTTGATCATTTTTTGCCGCGGCTCCTTAGGTAGTGACATGCTGGCTTATATTTTTTTTCTGCTATTGATTTGCGAATTGTTTGTTGATATCCTGCCTCTTTATCTTCCCTGCATAGCGGTAAGCATATTACCATATAACTGATTTAATTTACCCAGGTTGCTGGCCAGACTGGCAATTTCCTGTTTGGCTTTCATAGCATCTTCTGCACTACCCGCCATTGCGGTGGATGCCTGCGCCAGTTTACCATAAAACTGGTTCAATGCTTTCAGGTGATTATTGCTTTCCTGTAATTCCAGCTCGTAAATTGTATTTAATGACGACAGATTTTTAGTCAATGACTGCATCTGTACATGAAACTCTTTGGTACTGTCTGAAGCACCATGAAAACCGGCAAGTGATTGTGAGGCAACATTGGCGGCATCTTTGATTGAGCCTAATGCAATAGTCGCTTCTTTGGTTTTATTAGAGAAATCGGAGGTAGATTTTACCACATCTCCCACTTCAGAAATTTGTGTAACCGTAGTTCCCAGTTTCTGGAAACCGGCACTCAGTTTAGAAAGACTGGCGGG
>CAIWKU010000594.1 GCA_903913355.1 uncultured Bacteroidota bacterium
CCAAATATGGGGCAGATTTTGTTTTTGGCGGAATAATGGTGCAAACAAAGGATGGCGCAGCAGCTTATAATTCTATACCAGGCGCATTTTTATTTGCTATCAATATTTCGGCTGTTAAATAATTGGCTTGAATTTCATATCTGCCTTCAGGAAAACGGGAAAGATAATCGCTGAATCCTGCTTTGGCACCCGTCATATCTTTTGCCTCATACCTTAACATAGCAGACCGAAAAGTCAGGGAATCCTCTTCCGTAAAAGACACAGGTTTCCCGTTTTGCTTCATAAAACTGATAAAATCACCTGGCTTTTGCTTCTCAATAAAAATATTCCGGATATAATCTATCGCATCATTACTCTCCTGCGAATTTGGATAGGCAGTGACCAGTTTTTTAAAATTCTGCAAAGACTCATCATTCTTATCCATATTAAAATAAGCAACTCCTAATTTTAAATATGCTTGTGGAGCGAATGATTTTGTCTTTTCATTTACAACCAGTTTCATAAGCGGAGCGATAGCCTGTTGATAATTTTCCTCAGCGAGATAGGTATTGGCTATTTCCATATTCGCATCGGGAATGAGTGAAGAAACAGGATATTGTTTTTCCAGAGATTGCAACAAGCTGATCTTTTCCGGTGTTTTATTCAGTGCACCCATAATGATTCCCTTTTGAAACAGGGCATAATCAGCAGAGGACAATCGTTGGCTGATAATGTTTTCATACATTTTGAGAGACTGGGTATATTCTTTCCCCATAAAAAAGCAATCAGCCGAACGTAAATAGGCATCCTGTTCTATGGAAGATGCTTTCAGGGATAAAACGGGAGCCACCTGCTGAAAATTTTCTTTAGCACCATTATAATTTTCCTTTTTTAATAGCGCATAGCCCAGATTGTATTTTGCGTTTTCAGGATTTACTTCTCCGTTAACGAGTGGCTTCTTAAGATAATTCTGCAGATAAAAAGCAGCAGAATCCATATCTCCTTTTCGATAAGCAATCTCTCCTTTCCAGAAATAAGCAAGTGGTAACTGAGGTGAATTATAAGGCGTATGCAATAACCTGTTTAGCAAGCTATCCGCGGCTTCTATCCATTGATCATTAATCATTTCCACAAAACTTCCATACAGCAATCTTGGGTACAATCTGATGACAGGATCGCTTTTAGAAGGCAGGCTTTCATATAGCTGTAATGCTTTTTTGTAGTTACTGGTATTGGCAAGTGTATTCACCATCAATTCCCTTGTTTCCTGAATATAGGCGGAGGTGGGATATTTTTTTACAAATTCTTCAAATGCATGTAATGCTATATCTAAATACCCCAATTCATAGGATAGCTTTCCATAATTAAAGGCAGATACTTCTTTCTGGGTTCCATTGCTGTTATTGGCAGCGCAGAATTGAAAAGCAGTTCTTGCGTTGGCTTTATCATTGGTTTTCAGGTAAGCATCTGCCAGCAGGTACATGCTGTTCTGCGCAAGCGAATCTGCGCCCCCGCTTAATTGTTTGAATCCATCAATGGTTCGGCTCCAGTTTTGGGTTTCATAATAGCAAAAAGACAATTCATACAAATCTTCCCTGCTTACTTTCTGCTTACCCTCTACAAATTTTTCAAGATGAGGCAAAGCCTGTTCAAATTGTCTTTTTTCAAAAAGAATATGCCCAACTAACTGATGCAACTGAAGATCATAAAACTGGCTCCCGGCAATCAAAGCCTCTTGTCCCTTTTCGAGTGCCTTATCACGTTCTCCGCTAAAATAGTATATCTCAGAAAGGTAAAAAGGAACCAGGCTTTTGTATTCAGGCATTTTCTCAGCTACCTGAAAACTTTCCAAAGCCTGTTTATAATTCTTTTCGTTAAAACAGATAAATCCATAATAATAGTTCGCATCAATATAATTGGGGTCTTTCGGAATTTGGCGGATGGCATCAAAAAGCGGTTTCGCTTTTGAAAAATCAGGTATCACAAAATAAGCATAGGCTTCATGAAATTTCATATCTGCAATTTCACGGTTGCTAAGATTATCAATATCAGCACCCTGGTATTGGGTCAGCGCATTGGAAAACTCTTTCTGTCTGAAATAATACTCACCTAACTGATAATGCATCATTTGTATCCTTGCCGTATTCGTCTCCAGTTGGGTGAAAGAAATGGCCATCGGCAAAACCCCTTTATCATTCAATTGTAGTCCGCAAATAATATAATAATACCGGCACTCAATTTCTGAGAGAATAGGGAAATTGGATTTCCCGTTTACGCCATTAAAAATATTTTTAAAAACAGGATAAGCAAGACTGTACTGCCCTTTCTGATAAAGCTCTTCTGCGTTTTTCAATGCAGCATCCGGATCAGCAATATTACTGCTGAACTGTGCTTTCCCTAATAAACCAGTAAAAAGGAATACAATAAACAGGTGTGTCGAAATAATTTTCTTCATGGTAAGAAGGATAAAAGGAACTTCGTAAAGCAAAGATTTCGGTTTCTTTCTTAATGAAATGCGAAAACCTGTTTTAAAGGTAATGACCTGTAGTTGTAAGCAAACATCATTCCACGATTTGTGGAAAAACAGGAAGGAAGCGTAAGTTTGTCAACAAATCACCATTCGTATGTACGAACATGTTACCACACTTAGGGTCAGATATGCAGAAACAGACCAGATGGATATTGTCTATTATGGAAACTATGCCCAATACTTTGAAGTAGGCCGTGCCGAATGTATTCGGGAGTTAGGATATACCTATAAACTGATGGAAGAACTAGGAGTCAGGATGCCGGTTGTGCACATGGAAGCACAGTTTTTGAGGCCCGCACATTATGATGACCTGATCACCATAAAAACTATGTTAAAAGAATTACCGGCCAAACATGAGATCAGTTTTCACCATGAAGTATACAACGAAAGAAAAAAACTACTCACCACGGGGAAAGTAGTTTTATTCTTTATTGACAGCAAAACAGGTAAGCGAATGCCCATACCGATCTATCTCAAAGAGAAACTGGCTCCTTTTTTTACTGATCAGGCCCTATGATGGTCTGCCCGCCAGTTTTGAATGGCTTGCTTGATGGCCTTATTACTCAGTTTTTCATCTATTGCTTTCTGCACCAATGCGGCCAATTCTTCATCCGATGCAAAACGAATTGCAATAATCTGGCTCATTCTTAATACGCCAGGTAAAGGTTTACCGGTTAGTACAAAATACCGCAAACTCTCTTCAGCCCTGATAGCTCTATCCTGTGCCTTTAAAGCAAATGATCTCAGATACCAGGATACCAAACCCAGTATCACTGCAATCAGGCAAATAAGAGAAGCGGAATACAAGTTTTCTTTAGAAGAATGTACTAGGTTAATGATTGACCCAATTAATAAGGCTAATACAGCTGATAAAGTCAGGAAATGATAACCGGGTACATAACGGGAATGATTTTGAAAATTTTGTTCTTTCATATGTGCTTTTTAGGTGATTAAGTTACTGAATTTTGAGATTGGCTGTTAGGCATTGGCTTTTGGCAATTGGCTTTTGGCTTTTGGCTGGTGGATGAAAATTCGGAAAGTGTTTCCAATGTTAGATTCTATTTATTTGAGTTCATCTAATAACCGAAACATTTTCTTTACAATTTCTCCGGCTGAACCGTCGTAATTATTAACGATGATGGCAACGGTGTACTTTGTACCATCTTTCGATGTATGATACCCTGCAAAACTTTTGGTTCCACCAATTGTGCCGCTTTTGAGTTTCATTTGGTTGAATACCGGTAAAGCATCATAAAAGTAATTGAACCAGGGTCGGCTTTTGGCAAACTGTAATACCTGCACAAGCGCATCAGTGGTTACCCGATTTTGAGGCGATAATCCGCTTCCATCTATAATATTAATTGATGATGGCTCTATTCCCTTTTGGTTCCAGAATTCTTTTAATAGTATTACTCCTTTATCAGTGGAACCGATCCCTTTTTTTTCATAGGCAATGGTCTTAAGCAGCGCCTCGCCGTATAGGTTGATACTCTTTTTCAGGAACCAGTAATTCAGGCTATCAAGGGTTGGAGAAAATTGAGTATATAATGGTTTGATTTCCGGCAGTTCTTTCCCAGCAGAACTGAAAAATCGGTTATAGCCAATCTTTGCAGAATCCAATTGATTGGCAAAAGCGGAGATCAACTGTAAAGAAGGGTCTGGAAAAGATCCTGAAATTTTAAATGAAGCCTGGTCAATGGGGATTGTGCCCCTGATAAAACCCCTATGATTAAAAGGAGGCAGATAAACATAGGCATTATCACCGGTTTCCTTAGCTGCAGCAATCACTTCAGATTCTAGCGTACTTTGATAGGGCTCTGGCTTACTATAAAGTATAGATACTTTAGCACCTATCTCATGCCCTGAATGTAAAAAAATATCATACTGGTTTTCTCTCCAATTTAATGCACTGGTTCCCGCTCCATAATAATTACCGATATCATCCCAAATCCATCCGCAGGGTAAGGTTTCTTTTTCCCATTTCCCGTCAATCCCAATTACCTGACCATCTATTTTCTTAATCCCATTCAATTTCAGGATATGGACCCAGTTTTGTAAAACAATCTCTTCTTTTGTTGAATCATATCGCCAGGAACCCAGACTGGGATCACCACTTCCTATTATATAAAGATTGCCGTGTAATATACTCGCTTCGATCTGTCCATCATAGCCCAATACTGTCTGGTAACGGTATTGTGGACCCAGTATCTCCATAGCAGCTGCACTGGTAATGATTTTTTGGCAACTGGCCGGTGCTAGCCCGGTTTGTGAATTGATTTCCCATACTTTTTCACCTGATTCTGTTTTCAGAACAGACAGGCCCAGCAATGCATGCTTCATCTGCGGGTCTGTCTGCAAAATTGCAGCAGCTTTTGCTAATCTGTCGGCCAGACCCTGGGCAACCAAAAACGGAGAATACATCAATAAACAAATCAACCAATACTGTGTTTTCATAATTGCCCTTTACCTTGCACTAAAATTAAGCCTAACCAGACTATGGAAAAAGTTTTTGCATCCATCATAACCATTGGAGATGAATTACTGATTGGACAGGTAGTGGATACGAATAGTGCCTGGATGGCACAGGAATTGAATAAGATAGGTATTACCGTAAAACACAGAGTGGCTGTAGGTGATGTTTGGGAAGATATCTGGCAGGCATTGGATGAAGAAAGTAAACAGGCATCGATTATCCTGATTACCGGCGGCTTAGGCCCAACAGCTGATGATATTACCAAACCACTTTTATGTAATTATTTTGGAGGCAAGATGATTGTTCATCAGCCAACCTTAGATCATGTTACCCATATTTTCGAGAATATCCTGAAAAGGCCCATGATTGAGCGTAATGCAAAACAGGCCGAAGTACCTGATGTATGCACGGTATTGATGAATGAAAGAGGTACCGCACCCGGAATGCTGTTTAAAAAAGAGGGAAAGATATTTGTGTCACTTCCCGGTGTACCCCATGAAATGAAATGGATTATGAGCAATCATGTGCTCCCTTTAATCCCACAAATATTTACAACCGGCTTTATAGAACACCGCACTTTACTCACAGCGGGTATCGGCGAATCTTTTCTTGCAGAAATGATTATCAAAGAAGAAACAGCCCTTCCTGCACATATTAAACTGGCTTACCTGCCTAATTATGGGATGGTGAGGTTGCGATTGACTGCTTTCGGAGAAGATAAAAATAAACTTGAAACCGAACTCAATCACCATTTTGATCAATTGAAAAAAGCAGTAGCGGTTTACCTTGTCATTGATGAGGATATCCCGCTGGAATTAGCGGTTGGTAAACTATTGAAAGAAAAAGGCTGTACAGTAGCGACAGCAGAAAGTTGTACCGGTGGATATATTGCTCATTTGCTAACCAGTCATGCAGGTTCTTCCGCTTATTTTACAGGAAGCGTGATCAGTTACGACAATGCTATCAAAGAAAGGGTGTTACATGTGTCAAAGCAAACTTTAGAAACCGTTGGTGCGGTGAGTGAGTCTACTGTTCAACAAATGGCAAAATCAGTATTGTCGATTATGCAAACAGATTATGCAATTGCGGTTAGTGGTATTATGGGGCCTGATGGAGGCACGGCAGAAAAACCGGTAGGTATGGTTTGGGTGGGCATTGCTGATAAAAACAGGGTGATTACAAAACAATTTAATTTCCGATTCGACAGACGCAGAAATATAGAACTCACCGCTAATAATGCCCTTAACCTTTTACGTTCCTTTATTGTGGATAACGCTTAATTTAAATTCCTTTTTTCCTTTATACATTTGTTGGTGTATTGAACGGTTGCAAACTATAACTAGTTGATTGTCAATTATTCGTAAGAATAATTCCTGTTGTTTCTAACAGGTATTGGTATCCAGTAGTCAGTAACCAACCCAGCCTTTTATTAAATATCAGGCCCCGATACATTCATTATCGCATTAAAACAGTACGATAGTATGGCAATTGTTGAACTGGTGATGCCCAAATTGGGCGAAAGTATAATGGAAGCGACTGTTCTGAAATGGCACAAGAAGGTGGGTGATTTTGTGCAACAGGATGAGACTGTTTTGGATATTGCCACTGATAAAGTTGACAGTGAGGTTCCCTCTACAGTAGCAGGAGTAATTACAGAAATATTATGCAATGTGAACGATGTGGTTCCGATTGGAACGGTAATCGCGAAAATTCAAACTGAAGCCAGTGCTGGAGAGACCAGTGAAACTCAATCCATTTCTGAAGAAACCATTCCTTTTAATGGTTCCCATTCAGCAAGTAACATACATGAAACTTATCAGGCAACCACGTTAGCTGAAGAAACTGTTGTTCCTTATACACCCCAGGCAACTGAATCTTCATTCAGACCATCAGGTAATCGTTTTTATTCTCCGCTTGTTTTGAATATTGCCAATAGTGAAGGCATTTCGATGACTGAGCTGGAAAACATTCCAGGTACAGGTAATGAGGGTAGGGTTTCAAAAAAAGATATTCTCAAATACATCGCAGATAAAAAAACTGGTGGACAAAATATCACAGCTACGCCCAGCTATCAATCAACTTCCGGAAACCCGGTTGCAAACACAGTATTTGTTCCTACCCCAATACTTAAGCCAGCAGACTCGGGCATTATTGCAGGGGTATTTCAACCCGTTTCTAATTCAGGCAAGTTTTCCGATCCTTCTAAAGTTGTTACCAATGGTGCAACCGAAATACTGGAAATGGACAGGATGCGCAAACTGATTGCCCGGCATATGGTGGATAGTGTGCATACCAGTCCGCATGTAACCAGTTTTGCAGAAGCGGATGTTACCCATATGGTATTATGGCGCCAGAAAGTAAAAGAGGAGTTTGAAAAAAGAGAAGGCACCAAACTTACGTTTACCCCAATGTTTATTGAGTGTATCGTAAACGTGATGAAACGGTTTCCACTGATCAATTGTTCTCTTGATGGCGACAGAATCATTATCAAAAAAGATATTAATATAGGCATGGCCACGGCCCTGCCATCTGGCAATCTGATTGTTCCCGTAATTAAAGGTGCTGATCAATTAAATATTGTAGGTCTCAGTAAATCTGTCAACAATCTTGCTGATGCCGCCCGAAATAATCGTCTTCGTCCCGAAGACACTACCGGAGGAACTTTCACCTTAACCAATGTAGGCACATTCGGAAGCCTGATGGGTACCCCTATTATTAATCAACCCCAGGTAGCGATACTCGCTGTTGGCGTAATCAAAAAACGCGCAGTAGTCATCGAAACCTCAGAAGGTGATACTATTGGTGTTCGCCATATGATGTATCTATCACTCAGCTACGATCATCGCATAGTAGATGGCAGCATCGGCGCATCCTTCCTCTCTGCTGTTGCAAAAGAATTTGAACAGTGGGATATTAATAAACAGTGGTTTCATTATTTATAGCTGTTGGATTTGGGCTATTAGCTGTTGGCCATTGGCATTACGTTTAATATAGTGCCTATATTTGCAATTCCAACTAATTACCAAACGCCAAACGCCAAACGCCAAACGCCAAACGCCAAACGCCAAACGCCAAACGCCAAACGCCAAACGCCAAACG
>CAIWKU010000595.1 GCA_903913355.1 uncultured Bacteroidota bacterium
GCCAGGTTAGGCAATGATACCCTGATCTGTTTTGGTAATACAGTTCCGCTATATGGCACTACAGTTGGCTCAAGCTTTTATTGGACGCCATCTAATTCGCTGAGTAATCCCAATTCTCTTTCTCCAATAGCAGGTCCTTCAAAAACAACTGTATATATACTTACAGCAAATGATACACTGGGTTGCAATAAACCCGCAAGTGATACACTAATTATTACTGTAATACCACCTATCAATGCTTATGCAGGAAAAGATACCATGGTATTACCTAATCAAACCATACAACTGAATGCCAGCGGGGGAAGCAGTTATTACTGGAGCCCTTCCACAGGTTTAAGTGCTATTGATATTTCTAACCCAACAGTAACTTTGGGAAGTTCTCTTGATTCAGTCAGATATACAGTGATTGTATCCAATAGTGGATGTTCGGCACAAGACCAGATAACCATACGTGTATATAAAAATGGGCCAGATATATTGGTCCCTTCCGGATTTACTCCCAATGGTGATGGAAAGAATGATATCATTCGGCCCATTACGATAGGTATTACCAAGATCAATTATTTTACAGTATTTAACCGTTGGGGACAGCCAGTATTTACTACAACAGAATTCGGAAGAGGATGGGATGGTAATTTCAATGGCGTTCCACAAGGCAGCGGGACTTATGTGTATGAAACGGAAGGGGTTGATTATCTCGGTAAAACTGTTTTCAGAAAAGGAACCATTGCCCTGATCAGATAAGACTTGCAGAAAATTTGTATCGTCTTTTAAATTTTGACTTTTGATTCCCTTAATTTCGCTTACATATCCATCCATTATGTCTAAAACAATTTTAATTACAGGTGCCACATCCGGTTTTGGAAAAGCCATTGCTGAAGTTTTTGCAGCAGCGAACTGGAATTGTATTATAACAGGCAGAAGAGCTGAAAAATTAAACAGTTTTGCCAAAGAGCTTGAAATAAAATACCCAATTAAAGTATTGCCTTTAGCATTTGATGTACAGGATCGTGAGGCCGTATTCACTGCCATCAATGGATTACCATCCGAATGGCAGGCAATAGATGTTTTGGTAAATAATGCCGGACTGGCACTGGGAAGAGATAGTTTTGAAAATGCGAATCTGGATGATTGGGACACGATGATGAATACTAACGTAAAAGGGCTTATGTATGTATCCAAAGCTGTTATCCCTTTTTTAACCTCCCGTAAAAAAGGGCATATTATCAATATAGGTTCAACTGCCGGAAAAGAAGTGTATAAAGATGGTAATGCGTATTGTGCCAGCAAACATGCGGTAGATGCTTTGAGTAAAGCCATGCGAATCGATCTTTTGCCTTATGGTATAAAAGTTACTTCTGTGCATCCCGGTGCAGCTGAAACTGAATTCTCTATTGTCAGGTTTAAAGGAGATCAAACAAAAGCTGACCTGGTATATGATGGCTATAAAGCATTACAGGCAGAAGATGTTGCCAATATCGTTTTTTATTCTGCAAACCTGCCTGACCATGTTTGTATCAATGACTTGGTAGTAACCTGTTTATCGCAGGCAAATTCATTTTACCTGCACAAATAATTTTATTCCCTTCAGGATAATGGGTTGAGTTCGGTAACAGCCTGATTAAATTCCGCAATCATTTGCTTTACGATTTCGGCTGCAGGTTTTATTTCATTGATCAGGGCACTTACCTGTCCAATTTCGAGTTCGCCTTCCACCAGGTCACCTTCAAACATTCCTTTTTTAGCCCTTGCCCTACCTAAAAGATTTTTCATCTCCTCCTGATCTGCCCCTCGCAATTCAGCGGCATGAACTTTATCAAAAAACTCGTTCTTCAATAGTCTTACCGGCATTAATTTTTTCATCGCCAGCAAAGTATCTCCTTCTACTGCCTTGATCACCGCTTGCTTAAAATTAATATGCGAAGAAGCTTCCGGTGTACATAAAAAACGACTGCCCACCTGAACGCCCTCAGCACCCAGTACCATCGCTGCCAGCATCTGTCTGCCGGAACCAATACCACCCGCCGCTATTACAGGAATTTGCACACTGTTTTTTACCAAAGGTAATAATACCAGACTGGTAGTTTCTTCACGCCCATTGTGTCCACCTGCTTCAAATCCTTCCGCAACTACGGCATCGCATCCGGCATCTTCCGCTTTTTTTGCAAACCGGCTGCTGCTTACCACATGTACTACTGTCACCCCTTTTTCTTTTAAGTACCCAGTCCATTGTTTGGGGTTTCCAGCACTGGTAAAAACTATGGGTACTTTTTCTTCTACAATAATATTGATGAGTGCTTCCGCATCTGGATACATGAGAGGGATATTGACACCAAAAGGCTGATCCGTTGCAGCTTTACATTGACGGATATGTTCCAACAAAACATCCGGGTACATACTTCCGGCACCAATCAATCCCAATCCGCCGGTATTACTTACTGCACTCGCCAATTTCCAGCCACTGGCCCAGACCATACCAGCCTGGATGATGGGATATCGAATCTTAAAAAGCTGGGTGATTCTATTTGCAGAAGTTTGGATATTCATAAATAAGGATTCAATAGGAACATAAAGATAAAAGTAAGGAGGAATGATTGGTTATTTTTTTCACCGCAGAGAACGGAAGCCCCGGAGGTTTCGCAGAGAAACCAAAAAGGTAAGAAATGAACACTTTAATGAGATTAACCGAAGTCGATTTCTGTATTGTCGCCAATATTCAGGCTACGGCTCAATCCTTTTACAGATGCATCGCTACCAATCAATGAATTGTCGAGTACCACTTCAAACAGGGTGGTATAAGAGCCGATGATACTGTCACGAACGATTGAGTGTTTGATAGAAGTGTTTGCACCAATGGCCACATGCGGACCAATAATTGCATTGGAAATATCGCATCCAGGGGCAATACTTACAGGAGGAATAATAATGGTATCCTTAAAATCATGATCACCTATAATATTACCACCAAATTTTTTCAAGAGGGTAGCATTACTTTCCAGCAGGGTTTCTTTTTTACCACAATCAAACCAGTTCTTCACTTTAAATGCCTGAAACCGTGCACCTCGTTTGATCATACAATCCAAAGCATCGGTTAAATTATACTCACCAAAAGTTTTGATATCCTGAGCAAATAAATGATGCAGGCACTCGAAAAGAAAATGGGTTTCTTTGATCTTATATAAGCCAACCAAAGCCATATTACTTTTGGGAATCGATGGTTTCTCAACTACCTGGTCAATAAATCCATCATCACCTACCGAAGCCACTCCAAAATTTCGGGGGTCATCCACTTTTTTGATGCCGAGCATGCTATAAGGACTGTTAACCACTTCCTTTACATCGTATTCACAAATGGTATCTCCCAAAACAACAAACACTTCATCATCACCAACAATATTCCGGGTCAATTCAATAGCATGTCCCGTACCCTGCCGCTCGTTCTGGAAAACAAAATGGGTAATCAGGTCAGGGTAAGATTGTTTTACATATTCCTGTATTTTTTCTCCCAAGTACCCTACAATAAAAACAAATTCATTGATACCAGCCTCATGTAACTGATCTACAATAAAACTAAGAATCGTTTTACCTGCAATAGGAATTAATGCTTTGGGTTGGGTATAGGTATGGGGCCTTAATTTTGCTCCGGCGCCGGCAACTGGAATAATCGCTTTCATGGGGGTCTTTTGCTTTTGAAAATATCGTTGTTTTCCGCCAAATCCATCCATCTTCCTTTCAAAACGTATTCTCAATAGGTCGAAAATAGGAAAAACTGCCAACATACCCCCCAACCTTCGGTTTTAGTTTAGAAATTCTCTTTTTATTTACCTCTTATCCCCGATTCCTGTAAAAAAATCAACAGGTAGCTCAATACCATAGCCCACAGCTTATCTTTGCCGGAAATAAACACTGATGCAAAGAGATACTTTGGTTTTTGACCTCATTAAACAGGAGTTGGAAAGACAACGTCATGGTATTGAACTGATTGCTTCTGAAAATTTTACCAGCCTTCAGGTAATGCAGGCAATGGGAAATGTAATGACGAATAAATATGCCGAAGGCTACCCGGGTCGCCGTTATTATGCAGGTTGCGAAATTGTTGATCAAACAGAGCAACTGGCCATAGATCGTTTAAAACAGATATTCGATATAGAATACGCCAATGTGCAGCCCCATAGCGGTGCCCAGGCAAATGCAGCAGTTGCACTGGCAGTATTACAGCCCGGTGATGCTATTTTAGGTCTTGATCTTAGCATGGGTGGGCATTTAACCCATGGATCGGCAGTAAACTATAGCGGTAAATTATACAACCCCCATTTCTATGGTGTTACCAGAGAAGCTGGTTTGGTTGATTATGAGATGCTGGAAGCAAAAGCCCGGGAAGTAAAACCCAAAATGATCATTTGTGGCGCCAGCGCGTATAGCCGGGATTGGGATTATGCCAGAATACGGAAAGTAGCAGATGAAGTGGGGGCCCTGGTTATGGCCGATATTGCCCATCCTGCCGGCTTAATCGCTAAAAAATTATTGAACGATCCCTTTGATCATTGCCATTTTGTAACCTCTACTACACATAAAACATTGAGGGGGCCAAGAGGGGGAATAATCATGATGCGGAAAGATTTTGAAAATCCCTTTGGCTTAAAAGATGTAAAAGGCAATATCCGTATGATGAGTAACCTGATGGATATGGCTGTTTTCCCAGGTATACAGGGAGGCCCGCTGGAACATGTAATTGCTGCAAAAGCGATTGCCTTCGGAGAAATTTTAAGCGATGAATTTACAGGGTATGCGCACCAGATTATCAAAAATGCTCAGGCATTGGCAAAAGCATTGGTTGAAAAAGACTATCGGATTATCAGTGGAGGAACAGATAATCACCTTGTATTAATAGACCTGCGTAATAAAAATATCAGCGGTAAAAAAGCAGAACAGGCATTAGTATTGGCAGATATTACTGCCAATAAAAATATGGTGCCTTATGATGATAAAAGTGCTTTTGTTACTTCGGGCATACGTTTAGGTGTTCCAGCCATTACTACAAGAGGTATGAAAGAGGAACATATGCAATTTGTAGTAGATTCTATTGATACCGTTTTGATGAATGCAGAGGATACCCATATAATAACCAAAGTAAAGAACCAGGTAAACGAGTTCATGACTCAGTTTACATTGTATCCGGAACTGGGTTAATCACCAATTTGGAAATACAGATTATACGATTCTATATGATACAAAGAATACAAACCATTTGGTTACTGATCGCTTCCACACTGGGTTTTAGCAGTCTGAAACTTCCTTTTTATATTGGCAGTACTGGCAATACTCCCGCAGAGAATTTTACTGCTATGAGTAATACTTTTTTGATGATACTTACGGTTGCAGCAAGTATACTCGCACTTGTTTCCGTTTTTTTATACAATAATCGTAAGCTACAGTTAAAAATGGGGTTGGTGGGATGTGTCATCAGCGTACTCAATATCATTCTGTATTTTCTGGCTATCAAAAAATATGATGCAGGGGGTATCTCGTTATTTAGTGTACTCAGCTTCGCAATTCCTATATTTTATTTATTAGCGATCAGGGGTATTTATAAAGATGATAAGCTTGTAAAGAGTATTGATAGATTACGCTAATATTTATAGATATTTGGCTGTATAACTTTCCTTATTCTTTTTGATACCCGCAGGTACTCCGACATATACGATGTTTCCTCCGGCATCACCGGCTTCTGGACCAAGATCAATAATCCAGTCAGCAGATTTGATTACATCCGTATTATGTTCTATTACAATCAGGGAATGGCCCTGCTCGATCAAAGCATTAAATGAAGCCAGTAATTTTTTGATATCATGAAAATGGAGTCCGGTGGTAGGCTCATCAAAAATAAACAACACATGACCAATTCCCTTACCCTTACCTAAAAAGCTGGCCAGCTTTACTCTCTGCGCTTCCCCACCACTCAATGTATCGCTGCTTTGCCCCAGTTTAATATAGCCAAGACCCACATCCTGTAAAGGCTGTATTGCATTTTTAATCGCCTTTTCATCCACAAAAAAATCGATTGCCTGGTCAACACTCATTTCCAATACATCAAATACGCTTTTCCCATTATAATGCACTTCAAGCACTTCTTCTTTAAATCGTTTACCACCACAGGATTCACAGGTAAGATGCACATCTGCCAGAAACTGCATTTCTACTACCTGCTCTCCCTCTCCCTTACAGGTATCACATCTTCCCCCATCTACATTAAAAGAAAAATGCTTGGGCTGAAAGCCCCTTGTTTTAGATAAAGGTTGTTTAGCAAATAGATCCCGGATATGATCATACGCTTTTATATAAGTAATCGGGTTACTGCGGGATGATTTACCAATTGGATTTTGATCGATCATTTCAATTTGTGAAATATAATCAACATCCCCTGATAGGTTTTTATGCAGCCCTACTTTTTCAGTAAACTCTCCTTTCAATTTTCTTAGTGCAGGAACCAACACCTGTTTTACCAATGTGGTTTTACCACTTCCGCTTACCCCGCTTACTACGCATAATGTATTGAGCGGAAAACTAACTGTAATATCCTTCAGATTATTCTGTCTCGCATTTTCTACCACAATACTTCGGTTCCATTTCCTGACAGTTTTTGGGGCATCAATACTCAATTTACCGGTCAGGTATTTTCCGGTAAGGCTATCCGGATTGGCAGTGATCTCATCATAATTGCCTACAGCCACAACCTCTCCACCTAAATGAGATGCCAATGGACCCATATCAATAATATAATCCGCTTCCCGCATCATCATTTCATCATGTTCTACCACCACCACTGTATTACCCAGGTCTCGCAATGATTTCAGCACGCTGATTAATCTTACTGTATCACGTGAATGAAGTCCGATAGAAGGTTCATCCAATATATATAAAGAGTTGGTAAGATTACTACCCAGACTTCGGGTAAGTTGGATACGCTGGCTCTCTCCGCCACTTAATGAGTTTGCCAGTCTGCTTAAAGTAAGATATCCCAATCCAACATCAATCAATGTTTGCATTCGTTGGTTTACTTCCAATAATATTCTTTTGGCTACCTGCTGATCATGATCAGATAAACGCAATGCATCAAACCATATTTTTAGGTCTTTTACAGGCAGTTCACATAATTCACCAATATGCTTACCTCCAACTTTTACATATAAGGCTTCTTTGCGTAACCGATACCCTTTACAATCCGGACAATTGGTTCTTCCTCGGTACCTGCTTAACAGCACCCTATACTGAACCTTGTACAGGTTCTGCTCCACTTCTTTAAAAAAATCATCAATGCCCTGTACACCAGCCGCCCCTTCCCATAATTGTTTGTATTGTTCTTTGGACAGATCAATGATGGCTTTATGAATAGGGAAGCCGATTTTACCAGCCCCTTTAATAAATTGTTCTTTCCACCAACCCAATTTCTCTCCTTTCCAGGGGGCAACAGCGCCTTCATATAAACTGAGTCTTTTATCAGGTATTACCAGATCAGCATCTATGCCTAATACCTGACTAAATCCCTCACAGGTTGGACAAGCACCAAAAGGATTATTAAATGAAAAAAGATTGGGCACTGGTTCTTCAAACTGAATACCATCCAACTCAAATTTATTGCTGAAAAAAAGAAGTTTGTTCCCGTTCAACTCAAGATACATATCACCTTCGCCTTCATAAAAAGCAGTTCCGATAGAATCAGATAAGCGATGCAAATCATCTTCATCAAATTTTTTGGTTACAATTCTGTCAATCAGAACAAAGGTCTTGTGCTCTGCATTGTCGGCAACTAATTTTTTCTTCAGTTCCTTATCAGAAAGCTCCAGTAGTTCTTCGATACGGATAATTTCACCTGCGTCTGTTGTTTTGCTGCCTTTTGACTCACGATAGTACATTCTTGAAAAGCCTTTCTGCATCAAAATATGCAACTCTTCTCTGGCTTCTCTTCGGGCATGTTGTTTAAAGGGCACTATAATATGAAGCTTACTCCCATCCGGCATAGCGAGAATCGCATTTACCACATCAGCAACATCATCACGGGTAACTTCTTTCCCACTAATAGGCGATAGGGTCTTGCCAGCACGTGCATAGAGCAGCCGGAGATAATCATATATCTCGGTCATACTACCCACCGTGCTTCTGGGTGTTCTGGTAATTACTTTCTGCTCAATGGCAATTGCGGGACATAAACCTTTGATATAATCCACATCAGGTTTTTCCATCCTGGCCATGAATTGTCTTGCATAGGCACTCAGACTCTCTGCATACCTGCGTTGTCCCTCAGCAAATAAAGTATCAATCGTAAGAGATGATTTGCCACTACCCGATACCCCTGTTACCACAATCAGTTTATTTCGCGGAAAACTTACTGTAACATTCTTTAGGTTATGAACACGTGCTCCTCTTACAAGGATATCCCC